>DGQJ01000170.1:0-22405 GCA_002389705.1 Bacteroidales bacterium UBA4417 | reverse complement strand
GAGCAAACTACAGTTTGCCCATCTTTTCAATCATGAACATTTGCTTCCGATAGGATGAAATAGATCCACACCTGAAGCTTACAGCCTACACCTTAAACTCGTATTTCACTTTGGAAAGTTCTTCGTTGGCCTGGATAATTTTCTTTTTCAGATCTTCCTTAAAAGCTACCAGCCGTGCAAAAAGCTCTTCGTCACCCAGTGAAATCATCTGGGCTGCCAGTATTCCGGCATTACGGGCGCCATTTACGGCAACGGTGGCTACCGGTATTCCGGGAGGCATCTGTACGATGGCCAGCAACGAATCCATGCCATCGAATGACGATTTTACAGGAACCCCGATTACAGGCAGTGCTGTGAAAGCAGCAATTACCCCGGGNNGCTCCGGCTATGATCACTTTTAGGCCACGCTGGTGCGCATTGCGTGCAAATTCTTCTACTTTTTCGGGCGTACGGTGCGCCGATAATGCATTTATTTCGAATGGGATACGTAATTCATTCAGCACTTTGGCGGCATCTTCCATTACGGGCAGGTCGCTGGTGCTTCCCATGATAATGCTAACTAAAGGAGTCATAATTCTGATTTTTGTGCGAAAGTAGTGAAAATCTTAAATTCATGCTTTTGAATTCGAAGTGTAAGCATATTTAAAACATTTTGTCAGAAAAAAGCGTCGCAATAATATCTTTTTGATTGATATTTCGCGCTTTAAACGTAATTTTGCGCCAAATTAAATCATAAAACATCACATTATGCCTGATACCTGGAAATTAGAAGATAAAACCTTTACTAAATTTATACTTAACGACGATATTCAGGCAAAAATCTGCGAATTGTCGGACCGCATAAATACCGAACTTGCGGGTAAAAAACCGCTCTTCGTGGTAGTACTTAACGGCGCATTTATATTTGCTTCCGACCTGCTGAAGAGAGTGACCATCGATTGTGAAATCACTTTCGTAAAACTTTCGTCGTACCAGGGAACCATGAGTACCGGGGTTGTGCAGCAGATTATCGGCCTCGACCGCGACATCAAAGGACGGACCATCGTAATTATTGAAGATATTGTTGACACCGGTCTTACCCTTGAGCGTTTCCGCGAAGTTCTGGCCCAGATGGAACCCGCCGAGGTAAAGGTGGCCACCTGCCTGCTTAAACCGGATGCGTTTAAAAACAAATTCCCGATTGATTATCAGTGTTTCAGTATCCCGAACGAGTTTGTGGTGGGCTACGGGCTCGATTACGATGGGCTGGGCCGCAATTCGAGTGATATTTACAAAATTCTTGAAGCCTGATCATCTATGTTGTAACCCGGCCTTTCGGGGGAAAATCATATTTCAATTTATAACCCTGATTCCCTCATGGGATTCATCCAAATACCAGATCTGATATGCTAAATATTGCGCTCTTCGGCCCTCCCGGAGCCGGAAAAGGTACTCAATCGCAGATGCTGATTGAAAAATACAATCTTGCTTATATTTCAACCGGTGATTTGCTCAGGCAGGAAATTGCCGAAGGTACTGAACTGGGAAAGCAGGTTAAGGATATCATCGGCAAGGGTGGACTGGTTTCGGACGAAATAATGGTGGATCTCATCGAGAAAAAAATTATTACCAGTTCTGATAAAAAAGGAATTTTGTTTGATGGTTTCCCCCGAACACTTGTTCAGGCTTATATTCTCGATGGCTTGCTGCTTAAACTCAATACCTCGCTATCGTGTATGCTCAGCCTCGAGGTTCCCGACGAGGAACTTACCCGCCGGTTGATTGAACGCGGCAAAGTTTCGGGTCGTGAAGATGATAACGAAGAGGTTATTAAATTCCGCCTTGTGGAGTACAAGAACAAAACTTCGCCGGTAATCGGGTATTACCAGGAACGTAACCTGTATGTGCCAATCAAAGGCGTTGGACCAATTCCCGATATTTTCACCATGCTGTGCAATTCCATTGAGCTGATGCTCGAAAAGGAATGGTTTAACCTGGTGCTCTCCGGACCTCCGGGTGCTGGCAAAGGAACCCAGGGCCGCTTGCTGGCGCAGAAATTTAATTTCTACTACATTTCGACCGGTTCGCTGCTTCGCCGCGAAATTAAAGCCGGAACCGACCTTGGAGTCAAAGTGAAAGAAGCCTACGAAAAAGGAGAACTGGTTTCAGATGAAATTGTGATCCGCCTTATTGAACGTGAAATGAAAGTGCATAACAATGTAAACGGGTTCATTTTCAAGGGATTCCCGCGTACTATTCTGCAGTCGTATATTCTCGACGGGCTGCTCAGGCGAATGGGTATGGGCGTGTCGTATGTAGTGGAGCTACAGGCGCCTACCATTGAACTGATTAAGCGCCTCGACAAACGCGGACGCTCCGATAAAGCACGTACCTACGATCTTTCAACTGAACTCATCATTCACCGGCTCGAGGAATATGATACCAAAACGGCACCGGTTATGGAACTGTACAAGAAACAGAATAAACATGTGGTTGTAAATGCCGTCGGACCTAACGAAGACATTTTTGACCGTCTTTCGGAAACCGTGCAGTCGGCCATGAAAAAATCGAGGTAATAAATAATGCTTAGAACTTAACCCGCAGGCATTTGTTCTGTTAAGAAACAATGCCACAGCCTTCGGATGTAAATCAGTGGCAGTTTTAATCATATTTATATCTAATAAACAATCATTTAAAAATAACTAATGGCCAGTTCCAGTTTTGTTGATTATGTGAAGATCTATTTGCGATCGGGCCAGGGTGGGGCAGGTTCTCACCATTTTTTGCGCACAAAGGGTAATCCCAAAGGAGGGCCCGACGGCGGCGATGGCGGTCGAGGCGGGCATATCATTATTGAAGGCGATAAGCAGTTATGGACCATGCTCCACCTGCGTTACACCAAACATATTATAGCCGGCGACGGCGAAAGTGGTTCGAAATCGCTGCAAACCGGGGCTAACGGTGAGGACAGAATTATTAAAGTTCCTCTGGGAACTGTTGTACGTGATCCCGAAACCGGTGAAATTGAATGCGAAGTAACCGAACATGGCGAAAGACATATTATTGTACCAGGCGGAAGGGGCGGCATGGGCAATGACCATTTTAAAACCTCTACCAACCAGGCACCGCGCTTTGCTCAGCCCGGCGAACCTTTTACTGAATGCTGGAAAATATTTGAATTAAAAATCCTGGCCGATGTCGGGCTGGTAGGTTTTCCCAATGCCGGTAAATCAACATTGTTGTCAGTGCTTTCAGCCGCCAAACCCGAAATTGCCGATTATCCTTTTACAACGCTTCGCCCAAACCTGGGTATTGTTTCGTATTACGACGACAAATCGTTTGTAATGGCTGATATTCCCGGCATCATCGAGGGAGCCCACGAAGGCAAAGGCCTTGGGGTAAGATTTCTGCGTCATATCGAAAGGAATTCGGTATTGCTTTTTGTAATTCCTGCCGACACCAACGACATAAAAAAAGAATACAAAATACTGCTCAACGAATTAAAACAATTCAATCCCGAATTGCTTAACAAAGGACGATTGCTCGCGATCAGCAAAAGCGATATGCTCGATGAGGAAATGATGAAACTGATGCGTAAAGAATTGCCTCGCATTCCTTCTGTGTTTATCTCATCACATAGCAGGCTTGGGCTAACTCAACTGAAGGAAATGCTCTGGGCGCAGTTGAATGCCTGATCGTTGCTGGGTATAGCATTAATAGTCAGCGCTATTGATTGTTATCGTCAAATACTTTTGTCTTTCAGCCCGCTTTCATCAGTTTATGAAAAGGTTTGGTGTCAGCCCGGGTATTGTGATGAAAATCAAGAAATTGGTAGTTCTTAACACGTCTTCATAAAATTTTCCGTCAGCCTTTCCGGATACATTTTACCAAAACAATAAATTGTATGACAGGATGGGCTCGGGTTATTTTTTTTGAATTTCCACAAAAGTTTAAGCATGCTATAAAATTTCAATCCAATGAATAAATTTGAAAATATGCAGCCGGAGTACAAAATCTGGTTTTCTTCCCCCAAAGGTGAAGGTATATTGGGCGATGGCAAGTGGAAAATATTAAAAAAAATTGAGGAATGCGGTTCGCTGGTGGGTGCCTGCGAAGAGCTGGGGATTACCTATCGCCGCACCTGGAACGATTTGCGTAAAATTGAAAAAATGCTCGGGTTCAACCTGCTCGAAACCGTTCGCGGCGGACAGGAAGGCGGAAGCACAAAACTTTCGCCAGAAGGCAGGCGGCTGGTCAAATCATTCGATGTATTTCACCAGCGCATGGATAAAATCATGAAAAAGGAATTTGAGCGCCTGCTCAACGAACTTAATACATAGTTCATCCGGACTTTTTGGCTAACAATATGCTTTCTATTCCCAACATGGTTTTGATTGGCGGTAATTCGCGTAATTCCGGCAAAACAACCATGGCCTGCAACATCATCAGTAAGCTTTCATCGGCCCACGAAATTGTTGGTTTAAAAGTTACCGCCATCCGCCCTGGCGAGGATCAATTTCATGGAAATCATGGTGTTGAAGAAACAACCGGATTTTCTATTTTCGAAGAGCTGAATGCCTCGTCGCATAAGGATACCTCTAAAATGCTTATGGCGGGTGCCCATCATGTATTTTATATCAGAGTAAACGAAAAATTTATACAAAAAGCACTATTACATTTCCTCTCAACATACATTAATAAGCAGATAATTGTGTGCGAAAGCAGGAGCCTGCGCAGGTTTATAAACCCGGGTCTGTTCCTGATGATGATGCGGTTACCGGGAGAGGGGAAAACAAAAAATGATCTTGATACCTTTCTTTCGCAGGCGAATCATGTTTTTTACTTTGATGAAAATCAGGATGTTAAAAACCAGTATTTGTCGAAACTGCACTTTGAAAACGGTAAGTTTGTTGTATTGTAGTACAGTAACCCCGGTTTGGTAAAGTAAATTTCATCCGCAGCGCTGTGGAGATTAATCCTGTAAAGCCAGCCGTTTCGCTAAAACATATTATCTGTTTTTGATTGAATTTTGATTCAAAAATCAGTTACAGTTGTAGGGTCTGCCCTTTTCTGAACGATAAAATGTTAAGGCGATGAAAAATATTATTATTTCTTTGATCAGTATTTTGCTCATGTTCCACGCGCTTGATGTGCAGGCTCAGCGGAGCCGCTCGCTGTGGGCTAATCACTCATTGTGGGTAAACGGCATGGTGGGGGCCAACAGCAACTGGATCATAAACCAGAATGCGTATGGCAACCAGGAAATAGAATATGCCCCCACTTTCGGACTTACTGCTGGCGGAGGTGTAAATTATTTTAACACCCGCGACTGGGGTTACGCCGGATCGGTTTATGTGAGTAAATTAGGACAGAACTATTCAGGTTGGCAGGCCGGGGCAAAAGCCAGGCGTGATGTGAAACTGCTTTATGTGGAAGTGCCGCTTTTATTGATGAAACAGATTCTGTATCGCAATTACCCAACCTGGGTATCATTTGGCCCCGATATTTTAATTTTGATGAAAGCTAAGCAGGATTATAGCCGCGATGGCGGTGTTGCTTTACCCAATCCTGAAGGAATGCAATCGGGCGACATCACCGAAAGATTTAACCCGGTGGATATCGCTTTAAATGTTTCACTCAACCGAATGATTGATTTTAACAACGACAGGCGGAAAATGTTCCTGTTTTCCATCAACTCATCCATCGGATTGACTGACATAAACAGGGTACCGTGGCAGATTCAAAACACACATAAGGAATATGGCGCTGGCCGTAATTTTTACATCGGTTTTAAAGCGGGTATGATTTTCAAACTTTCGAAATCAAGTGGAAGACGCTGGTAGCAATTTCATCATCCGTTAGCATGCCTTCTGATTTCGGGAAGTACAATATTTTGGAAGTAAAAGTGTTTTAAGTAGGAAAAACAATTTTATGAATCGCCAGTTTATTAATTTTACGGTTGACATCGGTTATAGCCGGCGCAACCGTTAATTTTTTTGTTTTTTTGAAACTTCAGTTGGCGTGTTCAAAATTACCGGTTGCATCAATTAATCCATTTACTGAATGAAGCTAAAAATGCTCTGCTTGTTACCTGTTTTGCTGTTACTGTTTGCATTTAGTGGCAGATCGCAGCAAGTCAACTCTTTTTGGCTTAATGGAACGGCCGGTTTAAATAGTGTATGGATATTGAATCAGAATGCCTATGGGAATGCTGAGATGCCTTATGCAACAACCTTTGGCTTGACCGGGGGGCTGGGTGCAAGTTTTTTTATGTCAAAAGAATGGGGATTAAATGGTTCAATTTTACTGAGCAAGCTGGGACAGAATTATTATGGCGAACAATCGGGTGCTATTGCTGACCGGAAATTGAAACTTAATTACCTCGAAATGCCTGTGATGATCATGCGTCAGATACCATACATGAATTACCCTACCTGGATTTCGGCAGGTCCCGATATCCGGTACCTCGTTAAGGCTACACAGGAATACTCCAGGGAAGATGGAGGCAACCGCCTCCAGAACGAGGAAGGAATGATGGATGGAGATGTAACTTACCGTTTCAAACCCATTGATATTGCCCTCAATTTTTCAATCAACCGAATGGTTGAACTTAATTATTCAAGAAGCGTAATGTTCCTTTTCTCAATTGATTCATCTTTTGGCTTAACGGATATAAATGATGCCGATTGGCAAATTCCTAATACACACGGCGATTATGCAGGATCGCACAATTTTTATATTGGGATAAAAGCAGGTCTCATGTTTAAAGCAGCGCGTTTTGGAGGGAGGCGCTGGTAAAAAAAACGACGCAATCGTTCAGAATGCGTCGCTTTTATGGCTTTCAATATATCAGTCGATGGTTACAATAGGCCATGGGCTGGCAGTTTCCCAGGCTCCACGGGTAAAATCAGGTATATCTATTGAATTGCCGCGATTCAGTACACTTTTTTCACTCAACGGAACTATGCTGCACCATGCTGCGGCATCGTAAACATCCTGGTCGAGGGGTAAGCCTTTACGCAGACAGTAAATAAGCCGGTAGTCCATTATAAAATCCATGCCTCCGTGTCCGCCCACTTTTTTGGCTTTTGCTCCAATTTGCGTGGCCAGCGGATGTTCATATTTTTTCATCAGTGCTTCGAAGTCTTCCTTTTTCAGGAACTCATGCGCATTGGGTTCTAATGCAATCTGCTCCTCCGGGTATTTAACAGCCATTCCTTTGGTTCCGCTAAGGCAGTGTATGCGGTTATAGGGTCGTGGACTTGTGGTATCATGTTGTATCATGATGGTCTTTCCTTTTACCGTCCGGATTACAGTGGTATTCATATCTCCCAGTTTGTACGATTGCCTTGCATCGGGTGAATCAGCACCAAATTTTTCCCTGGCATACAGGGTCATTCCAATTTGGTTTGTCGAAATTGATGAAAGATAATCAAACCTGTCGCCGCGGTTTATGCCCATTACCTGTGCAACAGGCCCAAGTCCATGGGTAGGGTAGGGGTTACCCGTATGAAGTTTGCTGAAATCAAGACGCCAGCGGTTGTAATATCCACCTTCCTTCATAAACTTAAGCCATCGCAAATCATGGATGTAGGCGCCTTCGGCATGGTAAATTTCGCCAAACACGCCATTGCGCGCCATGTTCAGGGTGTTCATTTCAAAGAAATCATAACAACAGTTTTCGAGCATCATAAAATGCCTTTGGGTTTCCTCAGCAGTATTTACCAGCTCCCAGCATTCAGCCAGGGTTACAGCACTGGGAACTTCGCAGGCAGCATGTTTACCGTGTTTCATGGCATACACTGATACGGGGGTATGCATCAGCCAGGGTGTACATTGATAAACCAGGTCTATATCGTCGCGCTCGCATATCTTTTTCCATCCTTCCTCTTCTGTATATTCAACAGCTGGTTTAAAACCCGAATCGGTGATTTTTTTATTAGCCTCCTTTACATTTTTCTCAACTACATCAGCTATAGCCCTGATTTCAACACCTTCTACCTGCAGAAGTCGTCCAACAGCTCCGCTGCCACGCATACCTATTCCTATCAGCCCGATACGCACGGTTTTAAGCGGCTCGCACCTGAGTCCCATTACGGATTTCCCTTTCCGGGCAGGAACCTTGTTGCCAGGATTCTGTAGGTTTTCAGAAGTTTGATTTGTGGCAAATGCCTGTGCCAGCGGGGCGGTGCCCAATGCGGCAGAACCAATGGCTGCTAATTTGATAAATTTTCTGCGGCTGTTATTTTCTTCGGAATGCATGAGTATTATGTTTCTTCAAAATTAGAAAATTTATCTTTAAAATATTGAAAGATTATAAAATAAATTAAAAAGATTTGTAACTTAAAAATGCGTTATCAAAGTCATCCATGGCAAAAATNNCTTTTGATGCCAAAACGTTGACAAAAAGACTATAACAAAAAAGGTTAACAAGCTGGTTTTTGCTTGTTAACCTTTATTTTTTGGTACCCGAAGCCGGAATCGAACCGGCACGGCCGCAATGGCCAAAGGATTTTAAGTCCTTCGTGTCTACCTATTTCACCATTCGGGCGCCTGAAAAAAAACCTCCGTGTAATTTACAGGAGGTCTTTTGGCTGAGCGGAAAACGAGACTCGAACTCGCGACCCCGACCTTGGCAAGGTCGTGCTCTACCAACTGAGCTACTTCCGCAGTGTTGTCCGTAATGGGAGTGCAAATATACACACATTTTCTAAACTGAAAAATTTCTCTAATATTTTTTTAGTAAATTTTTAATCTCATTTAGTTTCATCAAGGCTTCAACCGGGGTTAAGGTGTTAATATCCAAACGCATAATATCATCGCGGATGCGTTCCAATAATGGATCATCGAGTTGAAAAAAACTTAGTTGAATTTCTTCTCCTTTTTTCTCCTTTCTGGCCGAACTTATCTTATCGTCCTGGTCGTCAGTAACATGCTTTTCCTCAAGCTGGGCAAGTATATTTGTGGCCCTTTGCAGCACGGAGCCTGGCATACCGGCCATTCGTGCCACATGTATGCCGAAACTATGTTCACTTCCACCCGGTGTGAGCTTCCGCAGGAAAATAACCTTCTTGCCGATTTCCTTCACCGCAACGTGATAATTGCGGATACGCGGTTTACTGCCGGCCATTTCATTGAGTTCGTGGTAATGTGTTGCAAATAGCACCTTGGCCCGGTACAGCGGGTGATCGTGCAGGTATTCGGCAATTGCCCTGGCTATCGAAATACCATCATAAGTACTTGTGCCGCGACCTATTTCATCGAGCAGTATCAAACTCCGGTTCGAGATATTATTCAGGATACTTGCCGTTTCATTCATCTCAACCATAAATGTGGATTCACCCGACGTAATATTGTCTGATGCACCCACACGCGTAAATATTTTGTCAACCATACCTATCCTGGCCGCATCTGCAGGTACAAAACTACCGATCTGCGCCATCAGAACAATCAGGGCAGTTTGGCGCAGCAGGGCCGATTTTCCTGACATGTTTGGTCCGGTTAATATGATAATCTGCTGGTCATCATTATCGAGCAGTACATCATTGGCTACATATTCTTCGCCAGCAGGTAAATGTTTCTCAATAACAGGATGTCGGCCATTTTTTATTTCGATGGTAAATGAGTCGTTCAGTTGTGGTTTCACATACCTGTTAGTTCGGGCCGCAAGCGCAAACGAATGCAGGCAGTCGAGCCTGGCAATAAGCTGGGCATTGAGCTGCACGGGCTGAACATACTCTGATAGTTGCAGAACTAACTCATTGTAGAGTTTGTTTTCGATATCAAAAATCTTTTCTTCAGCACCCAGTATCTTCTGCTCATATTCCTTCAGTTCTTCAGTTATATAACGCTCAGCATTCACCAGGGTTTGTTTGCGCGTCCAATCAGCCGGAACTTTATCTTTGTGCGAATTGGTTACTTCGAGATAGTAACCAAACACATTATTGAAACTTACTTTGAGTGATGTAATTCCGGTGCGTTCAATTTCGCGTTGCTGTAATTTAAGCAGGTAATCTTTCCCGCTGAAAGCCAGGTTGCGCAGCTCATCCAGTTCTGCCGACACACCAGGCGCAATTACCTGTCCTTTCGATACCATGGTGGGAGGATCGTCCTGTATCGTTTTCCCTATTTTATCAGCAACAAGCTGGCAGGGATTAATCTGATCAGCCAGGTGGTTCAGGGGTTTGTGTGAAGCAGCCAGACAAGCAGTTTTTATGGGGACCAGGGCCTGTAATGCCCGGCGTATCTGCAAAACCTCCCTGGGATTAATCCTGCCCACGGCTACCTTGGAAATAAGTCGCTCCAGGTCACCAATGGTTTTGATATGTTGCTCAATTTCACCGGTAAACGAATCGTTTTGAAGAAAATAGTCTACGATTTCGAGTCGTTCGGAAACCGGCAAGCGGTCTTTTAAGGGAAGCAGTATCCAACGCCTGAGCAGGCGGGCGCCCATAGGTGAGATAGTATGGTCAATGGTCGAAAGTAAGGTGTTGGCATTTTCGTTTGGCGAATGTAACAATTCCAGGTTCCTCACCGTAAATTTATCGAGCCACACAAAATGATCTTCTTCAATACGCGATATTTTACAGATATGCTGAACTTTATCGTGTTGTGTTTCCGAGAGATAATACAAAGCAATTCCTGCTGCGATAATTCCGTTTTCGAGTTCGCTGATACCAAAACCTTTCAGGGTTGCAGTGCCGAATTGCTTGAGCAGTAATTCTTTCGAAAATTCAAGAGTGAAAACCCATTCATCGAAATATGAGAAATAGTACTTGTCGCCAAAGGTCTCGACAAATTGTTGCCTTTTGTTTTTCTGAACAATAACTTCCGAAGGCCTGAAAGTTTGAAGCAGTTTTTCGATATACTCATTAGAGCCCTGGGCCAGCAGAAACTCACCGGTTGAAATGTCGAGAAATGCTATGCCTGACGACTTTGGAAGCAGGTGAATACATGCCAGGAAATTGTTTTCCTTGTTTTCAAGAATTTTATCGTTATATGAAACACCGGGTGTCACCAGTTCAGTAACTCCTCGTTTCACAATGGTTTTGGTCAGTTTTGGGTCTTCAAGCTGATCGCAGATGGCAACCCTGTACCCGGCACGGACAAGTTTGGGGAGGTACGTATCAAGTGAATGGTGCGGAAAACCGGCAAGTTCCATGTAAGCTGCAGCACCGTTGGCCCGTCGGGTAAGTATAATACCCAGAATCTCCGAAGTTTTTATTGCATCAGCACCGAATGTTTCATAAAAATCACCCACCCTGAACAACAGCAATGCATCCGGATATTTAGCCTTGATGGTATTGTATTGCTTCATGAGCGGAGTTACTGTACTGTCCTCCTTGTCTTTTTCTTTGCCCTTTGCCACTTACCGGTATTTAAAATTTAATGGCAAATATAGGGTTATTGATCAGCATTTTTCGTAACGCAGGCATGGTGTTGATAAATTTTGCGCCCCAAGGAAACCGAAAATCTTATTTTTGCTCTAAAATTTAATAGTATGCGGAAACTCTCCATGGATGAACTTAACAGGGTCAGTGTCGAAAAATTTAATGAACTCGATAAAATACCATTGATTTGTGTACTGGATAACATCCGCAGCCAGCATAACATCGGATCTATTTTCCGCACTTCGGATGCTTTCCGGATTGAGGAGTTGTACTTATGCGGAATTACCGCCACTCCGCCCAACCGCGAGATTAATAAATCTGCTCTTGGAGCCACGGAGTCTGTTAAATGGCAGTATTTCGAACACACCTTGCAGGCTATTGAAAAACTGAGGAATGAAGGATACACCATTATTGCCATAGAGCAGGCGGCGGGAAGTATTGATCTGGAATCATACAGCCATGACCCTTCAGCCAGGGTTGCGCTGGTATTTGGTAACGAAGTAAACGGTGTAAGTGATGAAGTAATGGAAGAAGTGGATGTTTGTATTGAAATACCTCAGTTCGGTACAAAACACTCCTTTAACGTGTCAGTAACGGCTGCTATTGTCATGTACCAGTTTTTTATAAAGCTGAAGAAAAAATTGTTGTAAACAGTAGGAATTCTGATTTCCATTAGTTGATTTTGATAAATTTTATGCAGAAGTAGTCCATATTGCTACAGTTTTATCCGAAAATCCACTACATAGATTTTATCTTTCGTGACGAATCTATTGTTTTTTTTAGTTATTTTTGTATTGATTTGTCGGTGGTCATTAACACTTGTCCCGAAAATTGCTGAGGTTGTAATTATTAGGCCTTACAAGGTTCTTGGCTCTTTTTATGTCAGCCTCTACATAAAAGTTTCAGTGTCATTGAGTGAAAATTGATAAATGCAGAAAAAAACTGAATTTTCAGACCTGGAAATTTATTAACATTATTTTGCAAATTTCTAATTTTAAGCGTATTTTTATGGCATTGATAAATTTGCATAGAATTAATTTGTTAAATTTAGTGCTATGAGACTTAAACTTTACCCTTTTTCGTTGATTTTAGTTTTAGCTATTGCGATACAATTGTTTCCCTGCAAAGTCTTCGCTCAGGCAGAAAATGTAAAAGCACCTTTTAAAAGTTATCTTTACCTGCAGCCTAATATCGGAATAAGCCAGTATTTTGGCGACTTAAACCAGAAAGATTACTGGAATCAATATCCCAGGTTCGCGTTTGGTGCTGCATTTGGTTATCAGCTTTGCCCTGTGTTTGGGATTCGTACCGAAATTGATCGTTTAAACATTTACAGCAAAAGATTAGATCAGGATAAACTACTCACGTCAGGCATCTGGGATGCAGCATTTCATGTTACCATCAACATTAACGAGATATTTTCGGAATACAACAGCAAAAGATTGTTGAATTTTTACCTGTTTTCAGGTGCTGATCTTACATCATTTATGTCTGAAATTGAGTATATCCCTACAGGTGCTACGCTGAATGAACATTCATCGTGGCAGCATGCATTCTCACTTCCGATAGGTGCCGGGGCATCTGTGAGGGTGAGTAATGCTATATCAATCAACCTGGAATATACCGATCATACAGTTTTTAATGCTACTAAAATTGATTTCACTGATGGTGGTAACGAAAATAATGATCATTACAGCTATGCTTCTGCCGGTGTACAGGTTAACTTCGGGGTAAAAGATACTGATGGCGACGGAGTAAGAGATAAGGATGATCTTTGTCCTGAAACATTTGGAAAAATTGAACTGGCAGGATGCCCGGATAAAGATAATGACGGTATTACAGATGCCGAAGATGCCTGTCCGGATATTGCAGGTAAGGCTGAATTTAAAGGTTGCCCCGATACAGATGGAGATGGCGTAACCGACAGTCAGGATCTTTGTCCAACCGAAGCAGGTTCGAAAGCACTTAATGGTTGCCCTGATAAGGATAATGACGGTATTGCTGATAAAGGAGATAAGTGTCCTGACGTTGCCGGTTTAGCAAACTTAGGAGGATGCCCCGACAGAGATGGCGATGGAATTGCCGACAATGAAGATGCTTGTCCTGATATTAAAGGCCTGGCTCAGTTCAATGGTTGCCCCGATTCAGATGGCGACGGCATAGCCGATAACCTTGATAAATGTCCGGATGTGGCTGGTATTGCCGCAAATTCAGGTTGCCCCGAAGCTAAATTCGAATACTTCAAAGTTGTTTATTTTAGCTTTGACCAGGCTGTTCTGGTTACCCGGTTTATAAAAGATCTGGATGAGGTTGTAACTGTTATGAATGAACATCCAAACCTGAATCTTTCTGTCGAAGGCTTTGCCGATTCACAGGGGCCGGAAGCATATAATCTCAAATTATCCGAAAAACGTGCTGACTATGTGATTTATTATCTGGTTAAGAAAGGTATCGCGAAAGAACGTTTAGTTAAAGCATATTTTGGTGAAAAGAATCCTGTTGATACAAACAAAACTAAGGCAGGTCGTGCTAATAACCGCAGGGTTGAAATGAAATCAGTAAAATCAAAATAACTTTTATCAGATTATCTGTAGAGACTGTTTTCCTGAAGGCAGTCTCTTTTTTTATTCTTGCTGCCTGAAATTGGATTTATAAAAAAAATCCTGACCAAGATTCAGCCAGCTGAACTGTGCATCACTGTGAGTTTAGCGCTTTAGTTTTCTTTTTACTAATAAAAGCCAGGAACTTTGTTTTTTTTCTAATTTTGTTAATGATAACTTAATTGCTCAATTAAAAGATATGATCATTATGAAGAAAAATTTATTGCAAAACTCATTATTTCTGTTTTTTTTAGTCCTTTTTACCTTTCATTTCCTAACCGGCCAGGCGCAGGTTACATGGAAAAACGATAAGATGAAAAGCTATTTCTACATTCAGCCCAACGTAGGGATCAGCCAGTATTTTGGCGATTTAAATCAAAAAGATTATTGGAGCCAGACTCCTCAATTTGGTGCCGGAGCAGTAGCCGGGTACCAGTTGAATCCGGTTTTCGGTTTCCGCGGACAATTTCTGAAAACAGCGTTGCACAGTGAAATTGTTGATCAGAATCAGCAACTGATCTCTGATCTTTGGGATGCAGCTTTTCATGTAACAATCAACATAAATGAAATTTTTGCTGATTATAACGACAAACGATTTCTGAATTTTTATCTCTTTACCGGTGGTGGCCTTTCCTCATTTAAATCATATCTCGAAACTAAAGAACCACCTGCGCCGCTTGAAAAACATGATAGTCGCCAATATTCATTTTTTCTCCCGGTGGGGGCCGGTGCTTCCCTGCGGCTGAGTAATGCTGTAGCTGTTAATCTTGAATATGCTGATCGTACTATCTTTGATCCCACTAAACTCGATTTTACCGATGGCGGCGAGCAGAATAACGACCATTACAGTTATGCATCCGTGGGCGTGCAGGTAAAACTGGGTGTTAAAGATACTGATGGCGATGGGGTACGCGATAAGGATGATCTCTGCCCTGCTTCACATGGTAAACCATCGTTAAGAGGCTGCCCTGATAAAGATAATGACGGGATTGCCGATCAGGATGACATATGTGCTGATATTTCGGGTTTGGCAGAGTTTAAAGGCTGCCCGGATACGGATGGAGACAAGATACCCGATAATGAAGATGCATGCCCTTTAGCAGCCGGAAAAGCTGATTTAAAGGGTTGCCCCGACCATGATGCTGACGGCATAGCCGATAAGGATGATAAATGTCCTGATGCGCCTGGGCGTATTGAATTTTCAGGTTGCCCCGACAGGGATGGAGATGGGATCATTGATAAAGATGATATATGCCCTGATGTGAAAGGTTTGGCTGTGCTCCAGGGCTGTCCGGATACTGATGGAGATGGTATTCCCGATCCTAAAGATAATTGCCCGGATGTTAAAGGTACGAAGGCCAACAATGGCTGTCCCGCGATTGCTGCCGGACCATTATTCGAGAAAAATGTATATTTTAACTCTGACGAAGTGGTGGTAAGCAAACAAAATATTGCTGATCTGGATGAAGTAGTAGCATTTCTGAATGAGCACCCGGGCAGTGTTGTTTCGGTTGCAGGTCACGCAGATAACCGCGAATCGGATGAATACAACCTGCGTTTGTCTGAAAAACGTGCTGATTTCGTAATCAATTACCTGAATAAAAAAGGTGTTAAAGCTTTGAAGGTAGATAAGTCATTCTTCGGGAAATTGAAACCAGTGTCTGACAATAATACTTCCCGGGGCCGTGCACTCAACCGGCGGGTTGAAATAAAGATAACACGCTAAGTAATTGCATTTAAAAAGAGGTTGGGTTGAAGTCCATCCTCTTTTTTTTGTATTGTTTCAAAACAAGCATGAATGATTTGACAGGAGTGTAGCGTGATATCGCTAATTTGAGATTTCCGTTGCAATCATGAATAACGCTCAAAACTAATCCAGGCGCCTGAATGGCCTGTAAACATATTATAACACAAACGTGAAATGTATCAGCAAACTCCTGATGCGGGTATCAAAAATGATGCTGTGGCCTTGTCAGGATCAATGTCCGGCATTTTTACCGGTATTCTGTACAACAATTATCTGAAAGCCATTTTGCTTATATAAAAAACATTTCGCTTGTTACTTTCCAGGTAATTGTTCCTGATGGCTTGATATCCGGAGGCAATAAAATAGTCGTCGTACCAGTGCTCAATAGTACTCAGGTATTCATCAATGGGCTGGTCGGTATTTCGCAGGGGGACGAGTGAAGTGTACGAAGTATTGTCGACAATAGTATTTCCTTTAATTACTTTCGACGCTACTTTGTTGTTGGCATTATAGAAAAGCACAATTTCATCTTTGTCGAACACAAAGTTTAGTTTGCGGTTCAGGTATTTGGTAAGGATATCGCGCATTTCCATCCCATTGTTCCAAAGCATGTTCCCGCTGCTGTCGAATCCGGCAATAAAAGCATGCGAATATCTGAACCCGTCGAATACCTGGTAGGATGTGGGAAATGCCCTGCCATAATAATCGTACGACATCTGAGTGTTTGTATGATATTCAGGACTATACGCTTCGGATGTTATAATAAACTGACCATTGTTTATCATAATATCATGGGTAATGAGCCTGAGATTCAGTGTTTTTTCATTATCAAAAGTTTCTTCAGACAGTTCTTCTGTAGCCGACTTTTCCTTTTTGCGGGTTGCCTTATTTTTAAGGCGTAAAGCACTGGGATCGGTAATATATTTGTATGCATTGCTAAATCCACTGAAGTTAAAATACTTAATTTTGCCGGCGACTCCATTTTTAACAACTGCTGTAAAATATCCATCCGATACCGGAGTCTTGTCTTCGTTGGCATCGTAGCTTGATTGCCGCGAATAATAATATGGTGAATAATAATTGTAGTAGTAACTGTTGTAATAATTGTCGTAGTAATCGTATTGCCTGCGCGTGTTTGTAACATTGAAACCATAGGTTCCGGCAATTATTCCGTTGCCCTCGCTTTGTGAAATGTATTGTGCCGAATTGAAATTTTTCTTCTCGGCCTGCCCTGAAAAATCGAAGGTTTTTTCGAGCGCACCAGCAATCTTATATTGATTTACAAACAAATGGTTGCTCGACGAGGAATATTGTATTTTGTAGGTTGCATAAAGCTTTTGCTGGGTTGAGTCAGCTGAAATATCAAGCAGCAGTGCATCTTTTTCCGAAGTAATTTCGTAATTGTTCTTCTCGCCGGTTACCAGCGAAAAGCCCATTATTCCGGGTTGATTTTTACGGTTATTGTACCCGATGTAAGCAACATCGTTTGAAATATCAAAGTCGACTACATCTGCCTTTTCGGGGATACTGGCGCGGTGTTCAGTTATCACTTTTAGTCTTGGAATCACCATGAACACAAAAATATTCCCGTCCTTATTTCTCTTTGTGTCATGAAAAAGCAGGTAAATTGCATTTCGGGTCGATAAACTCTTGAGGTAAGTTACATCTTTATGCAGGGGCACCAAACGGTACCATTGCTCTTTCAGCTTATTATCCGTCATTACAAACGACCAGTTTACGCTATCCTTACCACTTTCGTTAATGGTTGGGTAAAACACACAAACACCATAAGGGCCGGCCGTAACATAATTAAAAGGATCGCTGTTAGCGGGCGCGGGTATTTCCAGTCGCAAAGGAGGGGCTCCCTGAGCCAGCAGGCTAACGGCAGATAATACAAAGAATGCAAGTACCAGTAGTTTTTTCATATTATTTATTTCACTTTTCAAAAATAACAATTCTTCGGGCACTATTATTTTATTGAAGAAGAAAAAAATGAGCGGGGCTTTTGCTCTTAACACAATAGTTGGGAACCAATCCAAAAAAAATGCTTAACAAGTGAACAGTCAATTATCTATTCTTTTGCACCGATCAGAAAGACAATCTAAAAAAATGTACTTCTTAAGGTTCAAAGAAGCAAAATACTGATTTTGGGAATTTTATTATTTGAATCCGGTCATTGGAAAAAAAAAGGAATCGCTATTTGTCAATTCGTTCAATCCAGATCTTAAGATCGTAATAGTTCTCTGATACCATTTTAATCAAATACAGGCTTTGTTCGCGGGGGTAGTGCTCAATGATGTAGTCTGTCAGTTCGTTAGCCATGTTGGGAAGTTCTATGCGCTTTTTGAGTTCTATCAGCGATTCATCTGGCATTACCACCATTTTCTCTTTGCTGTGAATAAATGATTTAAACTTGCTAAATGTACTTTGATTCGGAACTAATTGCTTTCTTAATGCTGTTTTAGCACGGTTACTTTCGTTAATAAAATAGATCATATCAAGCATGGCAAGCTTTTCTGTTTCTTCATCTTCGCTAACCAGATCAGGAATCAGTTTGCTCATTATCTGGTATTTTACACGGATAATGTTTTTGTACTTTGCACTTCCTTCAATAATTGCCGCGATAAAATCGGACCAGAATTTTGTTTGAACAATACTTGGTAAAAACAGTGCATTTCCCAGAGGCGAAAATGCGACTGCAAACGGCCAGGTTATAATGCTCCGGAAAAAGTTGCTCCGGGTTGTAAATTTGTCAAATCCCCTGATGTAATTATG
The DNA here is from genome assembly GCA_002389705.1 of Bacteroidales bacterium UBA4417. GTDB lineage: Bacteria > Bacteroidota > Bacteroidia > Bacteroidales > UBA4417 > UBA4417. The sequence goes on along the minus strand of DGQJ01000170.1, from coordinate 3,914 downwards.
TGTAGCCAGGTATAATCCATTGGAAATATTGAGGCATAAGAATTTAACAGTTTCAAATAGGGCGCCTTCATGTTGTCCGGTCCAGGCAATATCAAACTGAGCTTTCACAGATCCAAGGATAGGAACCGAAAAGCCTGTCCAGAACAGGGAGTGTGCAAAATTAGTCCAGTTGATATCCTGCGAATGCCACTCCTTGGGTTTAAATCCGTTTCCTGAAATTACATCCACAAACATATTACGCGAACCGGTGATTGCGAACCATAAAAGTGCATATTCGTAACCAACTGTCAGGTAGGCAGGTATAAATCCAATCAGGATAAATATGGAATTTTTTATTGCAGGATTGAGGTATTCCCAGACCTGGAGAGGAGTAATTGGTTTTTCAATTTTTTCATCTCCCAACATGTTTTGCTTGCCGGAATCGAGTTTACCGAGGCAGATGATTTTAGGTTTTTCTTTTTTCTTTAGTGGTGTTTTAGGTATTCGCGCCAGTTTAAAGATTAATTGCGATATTTCGTCGGGAAGGGTGTAATGATGTTTTTCAAAATATTTTCTTTGCTGTTTTGGTAAACGGCTTTCTAAAACAAATCCCATACCCGGCGCCAGCGTCGACCTTCCTGCTGCATCGCTTCCAATAGCAGGTATCAGTATATTTTGACGAAAATACTCAAGCGCCTGATCAAGTTTTTCCTGATTAAATGTTAACTTATTTATTTTTAATAAGTTAATTAATTCAACTTGGTTACCTTCATTCAGGAACCTGATAAAGTTTGCAAATATCACAAAATCAGATTCTTTTGTTTCAATAGTTCCATACATATTATATATCTCGGTAAAAGCCAGCATTTCGTGGTTTTCGAGTATTTTATCGATGGCAGCCTGCAACCCATGTTCAAGAGGCTGGATAAATTTAATACTTCCACCAGCTTTTTTAGCAAGGTTATAGATATCTTTGAGGCTGCTGACGGCTGTTTCGGCATCTATGGATTCGTTTCCTGCAAAATAGGCAAGCCTTATTTTTTCAGCCTGCAGATCGCGGTATTGGGCACGGATTTCAATAAACTGTTTTTGGATTTTTTCAATTTCATGTATACTAAACTGCTCGGGAGCGTTCTCTGTCTGGATTTTCAAGGCAGTAATCTGTAACGCTCTTTTTTCAAGAACCTCTTTAAGCCTGGGATAGAGGAATTCTCCCAGCTGGCGCCTCGAATAGATTTTATTGCCCAATGATTTTTCCTCGCCATTGATTGAAATTGGTTGAAGATAATATATTGAATCGGGTTCGTATCCTTCATTAATTTTTGGAAGATGCTCACTATTAAAATCTTCAATCAGTTGAGCGATATTTTTCTCCCGTTTTTTTTCGTTTTCTTCAAGTTCGTGAAGGAACTCCTTAAAATCGTCAGATTTTTGCTTAAGGAATTTCTTGAACCGCCCTTTTTTGCTCGAGAAATTCGGCAAAATATACATATAGTGGAATCGCATGCCATTAGTTAAAGCGCTGAATTCCAAAGCTATATTTACTTTTATTCCCAATATTCGGCCCGCCTCCAGCACTTCTTTTACGGCCTCCTCCCGATCCAGGTTGTTGTAGGCGATAGTTAGTTCGGAAATACCTTTAATAAATGCATCAATTATAAGCTGAATCGGCGATTTACGCCCATACGATGTACTGTCGTGAACATGAAAGTCCCAACCCATCTTCAGGTCTTTGAGTTCCTCGCCTGTTTCGGGAACCTCTATAATGTCCAGTTTTTTCAGGAAATTTCGAATCGCCCTTGGATGCCCGTACGATGAAACCGTAAAATCACGCATCAATTCAAGTTGTACACGTTTGTTATCGCGGTTTTTAACTACTTCCTTCATTAGTGCCAGCTGAACTCTTGCAGCGTTAAGGGGCATTTTTAACGAACGTGAATACATTATGTGTTCAGCTAACAGGCTTAGTGCATGAACTCGTTCGTTGTAATCAGCTGATTCAAGACATCTTGTAATCCGTAAGTAAGTCTCAACAATTGTTGTCCTTCTTTTCCTGAATTCCTTAATAAATCCCCTGGGATGTGAATTCGGGAAATCACTTATTATTTCAGGTATATCAATGCTTTGATTTATACGGCTGCGCAGTTTCCTGAGTTTTGTGGCAAAACTCAGGAAATTTACTATGTCGTTATATGTTTTTATCAGCATTTTATAAATTTATTTTTAAAAATGTCTGATAACCAGAGCAATAAACTTCTTTTAATTCAAACATTTTTAATGCTATTCTAACCGGAAATTCAGTTTCAAGGCATGGTCGGGTCAATTAGAAAATGCCAAAAACACCATTTGGCGTAATTCCTAAGAGTTTAAACCAGGTTTCACCGGCAATTATTATAATAAGCCAAGATGTTACCATCATCGTAAATCCAAATTTAAATGTGTCCGTAATGCTATAATGATCGGTTTCGTACAAGAGCGCCGCGGGTTTGCTGTTGAATGGCAATACGTATACATGCTCGATCATAAAAGCAACCGGAAGAGCCAGGCTTATAATGCTTAAATTAAATCGTCCGGCAACACCAATCGCAATAGGGACAAATATCATTGCGCGCATAGTTTTTGATTCGAACAGCAAAGCGCTGAAAACCATTACACCGGTCAATAATAAATAAAGTACCCAAAACGGAGTATTGTTTCCTATTCCGATATGATCGAAAAACGCATTCACAGCTATTGAAGGAAGGTCAGTTGCTGCAAATCCGGCACCCAAGGCATAAGCTCCGGCTGAAAACAACATCAGGTGCCATGGAATATCAACCTCGTTCCATTGAAGTATTCCGATACGCGGAAGAAGGGCGATAATTGCTCCTACAAAAGCAACAGCAGTCGGGCTGATACCATGTATTCTGTCTGTTGACCAGAAAGCAAGTATTAAAAGAAAGATTATTACCGATTTTTTTTCCTGGAAACTGACTTTCCCAAGTTTGGCATATTCGCTTTTTAATCTCTCGATACCACCTTCAATCTGTGGCAATCGTTCAGAAGGGGTAAGTGGAAAGAAGACTCTCATCGCAAGCCAGTAGCCAATCAGCATCATAATCAGCATCATCGGAAACATGGCCATCATCCAGTCACTGAAAAAGATATTTCCGCCAATAGCTCCGCCAATTATAGCAGCAGCCAGTAAATTGGCTCCTGATCCTGTTAGAAATCCACTTGCTCCAATGTTGATATAAAGCAGGTTTTGCAGTACTACACTTCGTCCGAAATTATTCCGGTTATCACCACCCCGGGCACCATAAATGGCTGCAATGACCATGAAAATTGGTAACAAAATAGCTGCTTTTGCCGTGGTTGCCGAAATAAAAGCAGATAATACAATATTGATCACCATGAAACTCAGGAAAATTGTTCCTGCATTTTTTCCAAACTTCAGGATAAACCAGAGTGCAAATCGTTTGGCTACACCGGTTGCAACCAGCATGCTGGCCAGAACAAACGACATGATATTGAGCCACATAACNNACTCCGGTAAGCACCAGGGATACGATGAGTATGAGCGAAGTCAGATAATTAGGAAGCGATTCTGTTATCCAGAGAATGAGCCCTGCAACAAAAATTCCAAGCAGTAATGCATTGTTCCTTGAAAATGCTTCCGGTCCTATTTTATCGAATACTTTCCTGGCTTCTTCAGTAAGATGAACCGGATCAATTTGTTGCAGAAATGACAAATTGAGTACAAATCCAAATAATACGAATGAAATTATTGCCAGGGACGGACCGATATATGTCAGCCATTTTTCAAAATTGCCTTTTTTGCGCTTCGGAAGCTTTTCAATGCGGTAGTTATGCATATCCAACAAATCGAAGCTTGTATCTTCAGGTGATTTTATTTCAGGCGCTGTCATTTTGTTAAATCGTTAATTTGTAAATGC
>DGQJ01000164.1:7499-8181 GCA_002389705.1 Bacteroidales bacterium UBA4417 | reverse complement strand
CAGGAAATATTCTGGTATCTCGAAAAACTCGACATCACCGAAGAAAAATTACGGCTTCGCAAGCACTGCGACTATTTTATCAATACCCTTAATTCGTCAGAAAGTAATGGCCGCAAACTGGGATTTATTACCCAGGAAATAGGCCGCGAAATTAATACCCTGGGATCGAAAGCCTACGATGCCGAAATACAGATGATTGTTGTACAGATGAAAGACGAGCTGGAAAAAATCAAGGAACAGGTAAGCAATGTTTTGTAACAGTTATCCGGCAAATTGCACAAATAACATTTCAGCAAATATTTTAAACCAAAATAAACCGAACACTTGAACACTGTAGGGCAAAAAATGATAATCGTATCTGCGCCTTCGGGGGCAGGCAAAACCACGATTGTAAAACACCTGTTGCATACTTTTCCGCAGCTTGGATTTTCGATTTCGGCAACCAGCCGTAAACTCAGACCTGGCGAAACCTACGGGCGCGAATACTATTTTGTTGACGCCGAAGAATTTAAAACCATGATTGATGCCGGTAAACTGCTCGAATGGCAGGAAGTTTATCCCGGTAGTTTTTATGGCACCCCGGTTTCGGAAGTGGATCGCATTTCACAAAACGGGCAATTCCCCATATTTGATGTGGATGTAGTCGGCGGTCTGAATATCAAGAAAATGTTCGGGCAACAGG
>DGQJ01000164.1:7088-7493 GCA_002389705.1 Bacteroidales bacterium UBA4417 | reverse complement strand
CTTCGAAAAGGATTTCGATTGTGTAATCATTAATAACATACTGGAGGATTCGCTTCGCCAGGCCGAAAAAATGGTGAGCGACTTCCTGGAAATAACGATGTAAAAACATTCGGTGATGAAAAAAACCGGCCTTTTATTCGGCTCATTTAACCCCATACATATCGGGCACCTGATGATTGCAGGTTATATGTACGAGTTCAGCGACCTGGATGAGCTTTGGTTCGTTGTTTCGCCACTTAACCCGCTGAAAGAAAAATCAACTTTGCTGCCCGATCATCACCGCCTCGAAATGGTGAACCTCGCCATTGACGATGACACCCGCTTCCGATCGTGCAACATAGAGTTTAAGCTGCCAAAGCCTTCGTACACCATTCATACGCTAACTTACCTGCAGGACAAATACCC
>DGQJ01000164.1:248-7033 GCA_002389705.1 Bacteroidales bacterium UBA4417 | reverse complement strand
CGCGATGCTATACGCCAGGGCAAAAACATGTCATACTACCTTCCCGAAAAAACCTATCAATATATCCGGGAAATGCATTTTTACGAAAAATAATCGAAATCGAAAGCAAACCGCTACTCACCTTTATATTTTTATATTTTTCTATTTATCAATTATTTAGCTTGCAGTGATAAATTTTAAACCAAGTTTCTAATGCAGTATTTCCGACTGCCTGCACTAATTTTTATAATTTATACCTTACTATCTGTTTATTAAGTATTTACGCCGTCTCAGATTGCAGATTATACACCGAAATATCTATTTTTTTACATTTAATTAACATTCAGTTTATATCAAGTTCGTACCTTTGCACAAAATTAAAAACAACAAATAAAGAATATTCTAATGTCTTTATAGAAGGTTTTCCCACTGAACGGGAGCCTATTGTTGCCGGCCCGGCTGGTTTAAAAATCACAAAAAATTTACTGTGATGACCTATCCCTGGAGGGAGCAAATGACTTTGGAATTACTTTATTAACGAATGGAGGATTAAAAATGTACATGCAGATAAACCCCGAATATATCATTGCCAATTTCAAGAAACCTTACACTTTATCGCGCCTGATTAAGGTTTTATTGCACGAAAGTGCCAAACTGGTAAGCTTCAAACGGTTTTCGCACCGTTCGGTACAGTCAAAATAAACTACTCACCCGGCACCGGTTCATGGTGCAGCCTTGCGGATATCCTTTAAATAAGGAACATCAACAGAAAAATGAGAAGCCCTGAGATACGGGCCCGCGGTAGCTATACCTGGAATGAAAGCCTTTATGCCAGGTAAACATTACCTACCGAAACACCTGGCAGTAAAATGGCTCAATGCCTGCAGCGTTTTGGCGGGTGATTCGATGTAGCCCATATGGCCCACATGATCGAGCAATAATATCTCGCTATGCGAAGGTGCTTCAGCTTGCTGTAAAAGCTGGCTGAAAGGCATGCGGCTGTCCTGTTTACCGATGATAAACAATACCGGAATGCTCGTCCTTGTAAGGAAGTCGAGCTGGCCCGTACGATCGCGCATGCCCGAAAGTGCAGCAACGATGGCCTCCGAAGACATCCGCGAGGCAATATCCTGCAGTTCCCGGATCTTATCAGCATACTCTCCGACATGCCGCTGATCAAACAGGTCAGGGATAAACTGCATGATGAAACTGCCACGGTTTTGTTTTACAATTTCAATGGTACGAAGCCTGTTTTCGCGGGCTTGCTCACTGTCGGCACCGGCATGCGAATGAAAAAGTACCACCCCTTCGACCATTTTTTCATTTTCAGCAGCAACCTGAAGCGCTACGTATCCACCCATGGAATGGCCCGCAATAACCACTGAATCAATGTTTTCGGATTGGATTACTGCTTTTACTGTTTCAGCCATCAGGTGCATGCTGTGTGTTGCTGCCAGCACATCGCTGTCGCCGTGCCCGGGCAAATCAATGGCCAGAACGGTAAAATCCTTCTGCAACTCTGATGAAAATTCGTCCCAAATGGCCTTTGACTCGAGGAAACCATGAAGCAGAACCAAAGCAGGGCCAGATCCGCTGCGCTGGTACGCTATATTTTTGCCGTCGTATTGAATATTCTTTTGCATGCTTTATTGCTGTTGATTTTCAGGCCTGGGGGTGCCCGACAAATTTCAGGAATACGAGTATTACCTGTTTCCGGCTTTAGGACTAGAGCCTGTCGGCCATGGTTTGTTCAACTTCGGCAACGGTTTTAGGAATAGGTCTACCCAAAACCCGGCTGCCATCAGCGGTAACCAGAATATCATCTTCGATACGGATGCCACCGAAATTACGATATTCGCCAATTTTATCGTAGTTCAGGAATTGCTGGTATTTCTTTTCAGCTTTCCACATATCGATAAGTTCGGGGATAAAATAAATGCCGGGTTCGTTGGTGACTACAAAACCTGGTTGTAACCTGCGACCCAGACGCAGATAGGCGGTACCAAACTGGTTGCTGGGTTGTATTTCGTTATCGTAGCCCACATGAATCTGTCCCAGGCCTTCCATATCGTGAACATCCATACCGAGCATATGACCCAGCCCATGCGGGAAAAACAATGCATGAGCGCCTTCGGCAACCGCCTCTTTTACATCACCTTTCATCAGGCCCAGGTCTTTTAAACCAGCAGCAATGGTTTCGGCGGCAATGGTATGACATTCTTTATAAAAAACACCCGGCTTAGTAGCAGCGAACCCCTTGAGGTTAGCCTGGAGTACAATCTCGTATATTTCGCGTTGTTTCTGGCTGAATTTTCCACCCACGGGAACAGTGCGGGTAATATCGCTGGCATAATTCAGTGAAGTTTCGCTACCGGCATCCATTACCATCATACGGCCTTCCTGCAGCATATTCTCGTGGTGATGATTGTGCAGTATCTGTCCGTTAATGCTGAGTATGATCGGAAATGAAACGGGCCTGCCATGGGCTATTGAAATCCCTTCCATAGCACCTACAATTTCCTGTTCTTTACGACCGGGGTATGCCATGCGCATGCCGGTTGTAAACATATGCCAGGCTGTTTCGATGGCTTTTTCAATTTCTGCCACTTCGATATCCGCCTTTATGGAGCGAAGTTTTACAATGGCTTCGATGAGCGGCAGCGAAGCATAATCGCGGATGCGTAAAGGGTTCAGGCCAAGCAGGCTGCTCAGCTGAAGTGTAGTTTCGGCGCGGTATGTAGGCGCAAAATGAATAGGCCTGCGTTTCCTGATGGCATTGTTTAAAAAAACGCTTAGTTCGTTAAGCGAGGCTGTATTTTTAACCCCGACTTTTGCGGCCAGGTCAATTACTTTTGGCTGGGGACCCATCCAAATGATATCATCAATCTCGAAGTCNNGGATTCTCGAGCCCGAAAAAATAGGAGAAGTTGCTGTCCTGGCGGAAGGTATAGGTGTTAGCTGCATAATTGTAAGCAGCTTCGGTATTGCCTGGCAGAAGGATAATTCCGGATGGGATCAGGTTGCGCAAAGCATTGCGTCGTTCGGTATAAATTTCGGGATTGAACATGGTAATGAGGTTTAAAATATTTTCCTCGAAAGGATTTAAGAGCACCGCAAATATATGACTTTGATTGCTCCCTTATNNAGCAGCATTTTCGCAAACTGCTGCCGAATGGAACAAACAAGGTGTTGAACATTCGAAAAAATATGAGTATAAACAGGCATACGATTGTTTTTCGAAGGCTATTGAGTTAAAGCCAGATTTTGCCGAAGCCTACTATAACCGGGCTACCGTTTGGTTCGAACTTCCGGCAAATACCTACCCGAATACCGATGGCTGCCTCGACCTTAAAAAAGCCAAAGAGCTGGGCTTTAAGGTAAAAGACGAGGTGATGAAGCAATTTGGATGCTTGTAAAATCTATTTTCGATTTTAGATTTACGAGGTACGATTGCCGATAATACGTTTTTATCATGTAATCTGTTATCAGCGTAATCAAAAAAATCAGCGTTATCGCTTGTATATAAAATGTGACGGCACTCCAAATTAATAAATTAAATCAACTGTGACGGCATGTTTAATATACTTCTTTGTAGCACGTTTTTCTATTCGAAATACCTTTGAAGGTGAGTTCCTTGAATCCTATAATCTTTTGAGAGTTGATAATATTGTTTTAGTTGCTCGTCCGTAAACTTTAACTTACCTTCTCCAGTACGACCATTCCGAATAAAGTTATTGTATACTTTCCAATGATCTGGTTGTTCACCGAATTTTGATTCATGTTTTTTCATGAAGCCAAATGATGTTCTTTGGAGAACACGTTCCAGAGTTAATTCATTAATTTCTATATTTATGAATTTTGAAAGTATTGAAATGACTTTTTCTTTCTGATTCACCAAATCCTCATAGTTCAGGTAAAGTATCTCTAACTCGCTTTTATTTTCTGTCCAGGTAATATTATAATCGAACCACCTTTTCATGTTTCGCTCACTTAATGGGCCAAAATTTGCGGAAGGATCAACGTAATCAAGAGTTTGTTGGTAGATTGATGGGATAACGTCCAAACAGTCCCGTATAAGAAATATAAACTTCCCTTTTTTCACATGTTTAAAGGATTCATATGAGTCATGTGTCTTGATAATCCTTCTTTCACCCACACTTGACATAGGACGATTGAAAAATGCAGAGAATCTGCACCAAGGTGAGACATCGTATATGTGTTTAAATCCCATATCCCCGTCAGTGGTCATTTGATACAAGATCATTTGCATCAACGTTGTTCCTGATCTCGGATAACTAACCACATAAATGTCAGAGTCCCTCTGTCCAAAGTCGGTCGTTAACTTAGTCATTCTTGTTGTAATAAGAAGACTATGAAGTTTAGAGTGCGCTTTTTCTAAGAGGTCAAGATTGCCAACAAATTCTTGGAGATCGAGTCCTTCTTTCTTCTCGTCAAATTCACTAATATCTCGTAATACGTCCTTATTTATCATGGTTGAAAACTTTGTCAGAAAAATGTGCTACAACAGTGCTGCATGTCGCCTGCAAGTTTCTGAAGGGAAATTCAGCAGGAACAAACCAGCATTTATCCGTATCGTGATAAATAAATTTACCGGTTAGTTCACCAGTTTCATCTCATCAACCAGGTAACCCGCGCCGGCATATTTATCAACCACAAAAAGCACATACCGGATATCCACGCAGATGGTACGCTGCAGGTTAACATCGTATTTAATATCGCTGCTCATAGCCTCGGAATTGCCGTCGAAAGCAAGGCCCGTCAGCTGACCATTACCATTGAGAACCGGGCTGCCTGAGTTTCCGCCGGTAATATCCTGGGTTGCGATAAAGCATACACGCATGGTGCCGTTATCAGCGTATTTCCCAAAATCCTTTTGCTGGTAAAGCTGCTTGAGTTTAGCCGGAACAATAAATTCCTCACTGGTCGAATCTTCTTTTTCCATTACCCCTTCAAGCGTGGTGTAATAATCGGCAAAAAGTGCGTCGGCCGGTTTATAAGGTTTTACGCTGCCATAGGTAAGCCGCATGGTGCTGTTGGCATCGGGGTAATACAACGCATCGGGATTCATTTCGCGCAAACCGGCAATAAACAAGCGGCGGGCGTGGTCAAATTTATCTTCATCCGTCATCTGCGAAAGCCTTGCTATCATATATGAAGCAATAAATGAGTTTACTGCTACATAGGCAGGATCCTTTTCAAGCGTTTTCTTTTTGGGATGTTCCAAAAATTCCATGAGGCTGGCTTCAGAAGCAAAAATGGATTTTTCGAACAGGTAATCCACGTATTTGCCAATGTCCCACTTAAACTTTTTATTGATGGTGCGGTACACATCGGGAATAAAATCAGAAGCCACATTATTCTCATAAAGCTCGAGCATACTGCGCAGCAATTCTTTCTCGAGGTAGGGATTATAATGCTTGTAGAATTTCTCAGCCCTGGCTTTCTGGCTTATAACCATTTCATTAAAATCAGCTGAATCGAACCGGCTTGCCAACTCTCCGGTCTGGAAAGCGCTATACAGAATTTTGGAGCCCATCAGCAACTCTTCGGCATACACAATGGCCTCACCTGTGCGACTTTGGACCGCATTGGCATACACGGTTTTGAAATCGCTGATCACATTCCCGTATTTTTCTTTGCGGTCGACATTCTGATTTACCCAGGCTTCAAATTCATCTTCAAGGCGCTTTTTATCATCAAATACTTTCAGACGCTGCAAGGCCTTACTTTCCTGCAGCGATTTTTTCCAGAAGTTGGCCAGGTAAGCATAGTCCTCGGCATAGGCAATGCGGGTTTGCTCGTCGCCACCCATGTACCTTTTAATTACCTCCATTTTAGCCCATTTGGCTTTTATGTCGGCAGGATTGGTAAGGGTGAGTTTTTCCTGAATACCGTACGATGTAAGATAGCGGTCAGTTGAACCCGGGTATCCGAGTACCATGGAGAAATCGCCTTCTTTTACACCAGCCGTGGAAACCGGGAGGAAATATGCCGGCTGGTAAGGCACATTATCCTTTGCATACTGAGCCGGTTTCCCATCTTTACCTGCATACACCCTCAGCAAACAGAAGTCGCCGGTATGGCGCGGCCACATCCAGTTATCAGTATCGCCGCCAAATTTGCCGATGGCCGAGGGGGGAGCGCCCACCATGCGTACATCGGTAAACGTCTGGTAAACAAAAAGGTAGTATTCATTTCCTTCGAACATACTCTCTACCGAAACATCAAAACCGGACCCTGCTTCTGTTTCCTCGATAATTTTATCTGATTCCTCCTGTATCAGCTGTCCCCTTTCGCCTTCATCCATACCTGGTTTCACTTTGGCCAGCACGCGAGCGGTAACATCTTCCATACGCACCAGGAAAGACACGGTTTTACCGGCAATGGGTAATTCCTCTTCGGGTCGCATAGCCCAGAATCCGTCGGTCAGGAAATCGCTGCCAACGGTGCTTTGCTCGGCAATATCTCCGTAACCGCAGTGGTGGTTGGTGATCAACAATCCCTTTTGCGAAATGATTGAACCGGTACAACTTCCATGATCGAGCGAAACAATGGCATCTTTCAAGCAAGCCTTATTCACGCTGTAAATCTGGTCGGCGGTAAGTTTCAGACCCATTTTTTGCATGCTGTTCATATTATACTTGTTGATAAGCATGGGAAGCCACATGCCTTCGTCGGCCCGGCTGAAATAACTAAGAAACGTTACAAAAACAAGTATAAAGAATATTCGGGATGATTTCATAGCCGGCATTTTTTTTTGATTTACGATTTACGAAGTACGATTT
>DGQJ01000164.1:0-145 GCA_002389705.1 Bacteroidales bacterium UBA4417 | reverse complement strand
TTCAATTTTTCCGCTCACAAGGTACAAAATACCATCAGAACAATAAACCAGTGAACGAAAAATGACGACCTACAATCGTAGATCGTCATTTGTGAATTGTAATTCCTTATTACTTAGCCATGCGTTTACGTTCATGTTCCTTAAG
>DGQJ01000241.1 GCA_002389705.1 Bacteroidales bacterium UBA4417 | reverse complement strand
GAAATCTGTGTGCTGTTTTACCCGCCTTATTATGCCTCGGAGCTGGAACGCCCTGTCGACAGTGCATGCGAATTGCAATTCACCGCTTCCGCCATCCGCCGGCCTGCCTATTTCGATGGATTGTTAAAANNGAAACAATGAAACATTACAAACAGGTGTGGGCTTTCAGTACCGACGAAATGAATGCGCCTGACCAGCAAACCCTGGTAGATTACACCCGAAACGGGGGAAACCTGGTGATATTCCCATACCTGCCCGATCGCGAAATGTCACAAAGAACCTGCACCATTATTCGTGATGCGCTTGCGGTAACTCCTTCGGGAAAGGAAATTATAGATTCACCATTGATTGATGTTTTCGACCTGCAGGACATCAAATGCGCCAATCCTATCATGGTGTATTCCGAAAAATCGTTGGCCGGAGCCGAAATAATTGCCCGCACACTCCGCAATTCAGTTTGTGGTTTTACCAAATCATTCGGAAACGGATCGCTAACGCATCTCGGAACCTGGATCGGGTTCGACACCGAAGGGCAGAAACCGGTATACGAAGCCTTGCTGAACCAATCATCTGCCAGACTCAGGCAAGCTGATACCAACAATCCCAACATCGCCATCCGCGAACGCTTTACCGGCAATAACGAAGCCCTTGTTTTTGTAGCAAACTATTACAACGAGGAACATATCGGACGCGTCACCTATACCCATCCCGAAAGCGGGGAATCCATTCCGATGCCTTATACCCAAAGCGAAATACTGATGCCCTCAATCTACGGGATATTAACCCCGGTTTGTCTGGTGATTTCCGAAGGATTAAAAATTCTACACAGCACTTCGGATATTCTGAACATCCAAAAAAACAATGGTCAGATCGGGATTACGCTTTACGGCGATCGCGACTTGCTTGGTGAAATTGTTTTCGAAGGATCGGGAATTAAAAATATGGGCCCGGCAACGCTGCAGGGGAATACGATTGAACCCATTGCTGATCAGTCGCGCATAGCCTTTTCGTACAACCACATTCACAAAAGTGAAATGATCTTAACGATTAAATTGCACTAAATGAAAATCAGTAATTCCGACGGCCTCACATTCAATTTTCTTGAGAATGGTTCGGTTAAATGCATTGAAGCAGCCCCTATACGCATCAGTCTGAAACCGGCAACATTGTTCTCGAAATCGGGTACCAATATTTATCTCAGGAAAAGAAACAGTCCTGATGAATTTACAGCGCTCCTTGGTCCTGAAAGCAATAGTATTTTCAAGATCAAAGATGATGTATTTATTGCCAGGGGGCATTGGGCCGGCCTTGATTATACCTGCGAACTGAAGCTCTCATCCAAAAGTATGAGCTGGCAATGGAGCATCACGATCAATAATATAAATGCTGATTTTGTACAACTCGACCTTATATATGTTCAGGATGTGGGATTAAAGCCCATCACCAGCGATCTGGTGAACGAATATTATGTAAGTCAGTATATCGAACGGCTGATCCTGAACCACAACACATATGGCGCGGTGCTGTGTTGCCGGCAAAATACCCGTGAATCAACGGGTAATCCCTGGCTGATGCTGGCTTGCAAAAACAAAGCAGCCTCTGCGTGCACCGATGGCATGCAGTTTCTGGGCAAATCATTCCGCGAAACAGGTATTCCCGAAGGACTTCTTGCAAAAAAGCTTGGCGGAGAATATGCCGGTGAATCATCAATGGTAGCCGTGCAGGAGAATCCTTTTGTTCTGACAGAAGGCAAAGCTCATCAAAGTGTTTTTGTTGCTTCCTACCTCCCCGATCATCCCAACGCAACTTCGAAAGATGATCTGAAAAGTATAAAACCACTGATACTCGAATTTCAGGACGATTCTCTTCAGAAATCGGATACATTTTTCACCCACGTGCCCGACTATTTCCACCGATCAGCTTTTTTACCTGTCGATGACCTTACAGCCGAAGAGCTTGATCAATATTTTGGCACTGAAAAACGCAATGCTGAAACAGAAAAAGATCAATTGCTCTCTTTTTTTTATGGCGAAAACAACCATGTGATGCTGCGTGCCAAAGAGGTATTGGCCGACCGGCCGCACGGGCATATCATGCAGGCACAAGCCGGGTACAAAGCCGATGAAAACATCGTTTCGACCACATGTTTTGCTGATGGAATCTTTAATTCGCACCTAACCCAGGGTAATACCAATTTCAACATTTTACTCTCTGTCTGTACCAGCCAGTTTAATGACTCGCCCGAAACAGGTCAGCGGATTTTTGTAAATATCGAAGGCACAGATTTTTTACTGGGAATTCCTTCGGCTTTCGAAATGGGTTTGAACCATTGCCGCTGGATTTACAAATCGGGGAAATATATTTTCCAGGTCCGCACCTGGACCTCGAAAACCGCCCCCAGGGTAAATATGGATTTCAGGGTTTTGAGTGGGGACAATGTGAAATTGCTCGTTTCGAACCACTTCGACAGAAGTAATGGCTGGGCTGTGAAACCAGGAAACAATAGCGGCGAATTTGTAGCCAGGCCTAAGCCCGGAAGCATGATCAGCAGTAAATTTCCACAGGCACAATTCAGGATTGTTGTAAACAGCAAAAACACTTACAATACCTATGGCGACGAAGCACTCCATTGGGATTTAAAAAGCTATGGAGACTTGTTTTTCATTTTCGAAGTAAAACGAACTGACCGTTTCTCGATGAGTTTTGTGGGCGAAGTTTGTGCCGCATTTCCGATTGAAAAGATTAAAAATAACGACAAGCAATTTGCTATCGATTGCCTGGATGCTCAGCAACAGCTGAAAGAAATGAGCCTGGGGCTTTCGCTGAAAGGAAACCATGCCGACTTAAGCGCCATACAGGAAATCATGCCCTGGTTTTGCATGAATGCGGTTACCCATTTCCTTACGCCTCATGGCCTGGAGCAATTTGGCGGAGCTGCCTGGGGTACACGCGATGTTTCCCAGGGGCCTTTCGACCTGCTGCTTAC
>DGQJ01000040.1 GCA_002389705.1 Bacteroidales bacterium UBA4417 | reverse complement strand
GTTACAGGCAAAACTCAGTGCGCTGCCCCATTGTCCTGCCCCGGTTTCGGTGGTTATTTTTTTAATGCCTTCCATTTTGTTGTAATAAGCCTGTGGAATGGCTGTATTGGTTTTGTGCGAACCAGCCGGGCTTACCCCTTCGTATTTGTAATATATTTTTGCTGGAGTGCCCAGCATCTTTTCGAGATGTGTTGCACGATACAGCGGCGATGGCCTGAACATGGAATATAATTCGCGAACCTCATCCGGTATTTTGATGAAACGCTCTGCCGACATTTCCTGTTTGATCAGTGCTTCAGGAAAAAGGGCGCTCATGGAGGCTCCATCCAGTGGTTTGAGTGTACCAGGGTGTAAAGGAGGCAGCATTTTGCCACCCAGGTCGGCGGCAATGTTGTACCATTGGTCAGGCATTTCTTCGGGAAGTAGCACGATGTTTCGATTGTTGTTTTTCATGGGTAATATAATTGATGAGTAAATGAATTGACTGAAAACGAAAAAGGCACATCGTAACGATGTGCCCCTGAATTGAGTATCCTCTATAATTATTTACATACCCGGGTTTACGCTACGATGTGCATTAGCCATCGGCGCCACCAATAAAATGAAGGGGTATGCATAAAAGTCGTCATGCTTCGATTTTGAATTACAAAAATAATGATTTTTCATTTACCTCAAAAACTTTTTGTTTTTTTTTCGGCATATAACTCAGCTGCTCCGGGAGAAAATGCAGCAGTTTGCTCTCTTTTTTATTTACATTACCTTTGCACATTCTTTTTAAAGTCATTTTATGCAAACAGCNNTATGTAAAAGGCAATATTATAGAGCTTGGCAGCGGCGAAGGCTATGGAGTTGAGTTACTGGCCCCGCTTGCCGACAAGTACCTGGCAGTTGATAAGTTCGATACCAATGTTACAGGCCATGCCAATGTTGAATTTCGTAAGATGCTGCTTCCGTCGCTTTACGGTATTTCCGATAACAGCTTCGATTTTACAGTTACCTTCCAGGTAATTGAGCATATACAGGACGATAAAGCCTTTATCCGCGAAATTCACCGCGTGTTGAAACCGGGTGGCAAACTTTTTCTTTCCACTCCTAACCGGTTAATGTCGCTTACACGGAATCCCTGGCATATCAGGGAGTATACGGCTGCCGAACTTACGGCCCTGGTTTCGCAGGTGTTTAAATCTGTTGAAATGAAAGGGGTGTATGGCAATGAAAAGGTTATTGAATACCACGAAAAAAACAGGGTTTCGGTACGCCGGATCACACGTTTCGATATATTTAACCTGCAATANNAATTCATCGCTGGTAAACCTGGTTACTGTTTCCGATTTTTCAATCGGCGATTCATCCGACTCTGCTTTCGACCTGTTTGTTATTGCTGAAAAGTAGCCTGGCACTTCCTTTTCTCCCTTCAGGGTTCCTTTAGGATTATAATCACTATGCATAACGCATCCAATTCGTTATTTTGGATTTGCGATATATTCTATTTTTCTATAAATCAATATGTAAGATGGTGCATAAAAAATCAAAACAGATGCAAAGCAATCGTTTGCCTTTTCAATAAACTGGTGTATATTTGAGGCAATTGAAAACCAGCATTATTTATTGTTAAACCTAAAATAATCTTATGAAAAGGATTCTGCTTGCATGTGTTGCCTTCCTGGCGGCATTTCCGGTTATGGCCAGTGAAGCTGACCTGAAAATTCCACAACTTAATGTTGACCAGAACAACCTGCTCCTGCTGGGTTTTTTGGTTTGCTTAGGCGGACTGGGTTTCGGATTGTACCAGTTTTTTAAAGTGAAAAATTTGCGCACTCATCAGAGTATGCTGGATGTTTCGAACACCATTTTCGAAACCTGTAAAACTTACCTTATTCAACAGGGCAAGTTCCTGCTGGTACTTTTTGCCTTTATTGCTGCCTGTGTTGCCTTTTATTATGGTGTTTTGCAGGATGCAGGTGTTGGTGGTGTTTTGCTGATACTGCTCTGGGCTGTTATCGGTATCCTTGGTTCTTACGGCGTTGCCTGGTTTGGCATCCGCATGAATACTTTTGCCAACAGTCGAATGGCTTTTGCTTCGCTCGAGCGTAAACCGCTGAAACTGCTTAAAATACCGCTCGACTCAGGTATGAGCATCGGCGTGGTACTGGTTTGTGTTGAACTTATTATGATGCTGGTAATCCTGCTTTATATTCCGCGCCACCTTGCCGGAGCTTGTTTTATTGGATTTGCTATCGGTGAATCACTTGGCGCATCGGCTTTGCGTATTGCCGGGGGGATTTTTACAAAAATTGCTGATATCGGAAGCGACCTGATGAAAGTAGTCTTCAAAATTGGTGAAGACGATCCACGTAACCCTGGTGTTATTGCCGATTGTACAGGTGACAATGCAGGTGACAGCGTTGGACCCACCGCCGACGGTTTCGAAACCTATGGCGTTACAGGTGTTGCACTTATCTCTTTTATTGTATTGGCAGTTGGTTCTGTTACTGATGGTACTTTTATTGCTAATCCTGAATGGCAGGCTGCTTTCCTCACCTGGATTTTCGTGATGCGTATTTTAATGATCATCACTTCAATTGGTTCATTTTATATCAACGATATGCTGAGCAAGTCACTGTATAGCA
>DGQJ01000340.1:8594-10728 GCA_002389705.1 Bacteroidales bacterium UBA4417 | reverse complement strand
TATGCTGACCCACCAGCGGAAACTTTGTACTTCCATGATCGAACGAGACCGTTTTCAGATCAACTTTCCAGCCATCCGTTTTATGGCAATCGCCGCAGTTGGTCCTGAAACCGGCACCATGCGGTGATTTCTGAGCTGCCAGGCTCATTGAAAATAAGAGCAGCAGGATTAAAGATGACAGTCTATGCATTGGTAATTTTTTATTTTGTACAATACAAAAGTGACTCCTTGTTCGGTTACTTCTTTGTGACATTTGTTACAGGCCACATTCACGTGTTTCCCATCAAGCAAAAACTTTGTTTTGCTGTGATCGAATTTTGAAGCAGGCTTAAACTTTTCCGGGCCATGGCATTGGCTGCAATCTGTTATCCCGTTAACCACAAACTGCTGCCTGTGCACATCGGAATGACAACCGGAGCAAGAAGTTGACAGGCCGGCAAATTTCTGGCTGGCATGGCCGGTTTTTTCTTTGTTGAAATGGCAATTGCGGCAGCTTTGGCTGGCATGGGCACCCTGGAGCGCAAACTGTGTTTTCGAGTGATCGAACACAACCATGTTCCAGCGCGACGGGTTGTGGCAGCTTTCGCAATTGGATGCAGGATAATACTTCGGGCTTATCAATGACTGGTGAATATTTTCGTGGCAATCGGCACAAGCATGGCCTATCTGCCTGAAATTCCATTTTTCCTGTTTTTTATGACAGGCATTACAGGGTGTAGCCAGGTGGGCACCAACAAGAGGAAAAACACCGGCATTATGTTGTTCAACTGAATACGAAAACCCGCTGAATCCTTTAACCGTATGACAGGCAGAACAATCAGGCGAAATCCCGTTTTTAACAAACTGCCCGTTGTGATAATCGGCGTGACAGTCAGAGCAGCGGTTATGACGAACCGGCGTAGTTAGTTTTTGCTTATGACACGACTTGCAGGCCACACCCAGGTGCAAGCCTTCCAGCTTAAAAGCAGTTTTGTTATGATCGAAGTTTTTAACCCCTGCAACTGCCGTAAAAGACACACTGTTGTGGCACTCGGCGCAGTTTTGACCGAATTTGTTATCGTGAACATCCTTATGGCAATTGGTGCAGTTGGAGGCTTTCACCCCTTTAAACTCCTGGAATTTCTGCCCGTTGCGTGTGGTGGTTTTATGACAATCGGCACAGGCTACCTGCTCATGTTTCCCGGCAAGTTTAAATTTAGCTTTCTGATGATCGAACTTTGTAGCCGGTTTAAACTTTTCGTCATTATGGCAGTTTGCACATTCGGGCGAAAGTGTTTTCTGATGGTAATCGGCATGGCAGTTGAGGCAGTTGGTTTTCAATCCCAGGTAAGTAAATTTTTTCGCCCTTATTTTGGGATCGGAAATAAATTCAGCCTTATGACAATCGGCACACTTTTTACGGCTATGTGCGCCAGTGAGCTTGTAACCGGCCTGTTCGTGTTTAAACTTTTCGGTATCGAACCTTACGATTTTGAAATTCACGCCATGATGATCGTTGTGGCATCCGGCGCACTTTTTGCCCCGCACTTCGTACGATGCATGATAGCCTTTCTTCTGATCGATGCGTGTTTTCAGTTCGGTATGGCACGCCAGGCATTTCTCATTCGAAACCTGTTCGCCCAGGGTATGACATTTGGTGCAATTGCTCATGCCTTCGAGATGTGAATGTACTTTAGCCAATTCACCCGGCGAAATCTGGGCATAAGCCCCAATGCCAGTGTACAAAACCAGCAGCAGTGAGCAAACCAAATGTCTAATCTGTAATCTCATAACTTCATTGCTATACGCAGCATTATCAATGTTTCAGAACAGCTTCGCCAAATTTTTTGGTAACCTGTATACCTGCTTTCTTCAGAAATTCCACAGGTAGCTCGCCACCGGCAAAAATGTACACCAGGTCGTTTTCCACATACAACTCCTCGCCCGGTTTACTGGTGGCCAGTACTACCGAATCGGTATTAATGCAGGTGGGATTGGTATTGAAAAATACTTTTACCTTGCCCGAAGCCATGGCTTCGCTGATCATATCGTTGTTTTTAGGTTTCAGCCTGCTGAACGATGCATTCCGGTACGACAGTGTAACCGTATTCTGATCGGCAAGCAGCAATGCCGATTCGATGGCTGAATCGCCACC
>DGQJ01000340.1:0-8410 GCA_002389705.1 Bacteroidales bacterium UBA4417 | reverse complement strand
TACACAGCTCCGCCCAGGGTATCCTGCTCCAGCGTTATAAACCTGAGGTTGTTTTTTTTCGCGGTAAGCGAAGCCGATATCCCCGCAGGCCCTGCACCTACAATCACCAGGTCGTAATTGGCCTGGTGGCTCTTACGCAACGATTTTACTATATTTTCAACAGCTTGCCGACCCTGTTCCACGGCATTTTTTATCAGGCCCATGCCGCCGAGTTCGCCGGCAATAAAAATCCCGTCGACATTGGTCTCAAAATTCTGGTTTATATGCGGCAGTTCCACACCCCGCTGCTCGGTGCCTATCACCAGTGTAATAGCCTGGGTTGGGCATGCATGAAAACAAGCACCATGCCCGATACACCTCGAAGCATTAATAGTGGTAGCTTTCCCGTCCCTGATGCCGATAATATCTTTTTCGGGGCATGCCGCAATACACGCGCCGGTACGTATGCAACTGTTTTCGTCAATTACGGGGTGCAGCGAAACAGGCTCATACAATCCCTCTTCTTTGGCTTTGGCAATTTTGGCCTCCACTTTTTTCGAATCACGCTTTTGCTTACGCAGGTATATAAAAACCACTATCAGGCAAAGCAGGGCTGCCAGCGAATATATCACGACTTTTTCGAGCAGTATTTCATCCATAACTAAAAAATCCAACGGTAACCAAAAACAAGAGTAACAGCCACATGAATCACCATAATAACCAACATTACCAGTGCAAAGGGCAAATGGGCCACATGCCAGTATTTAAAAAGGTTTTTCATAAAGTTAAGGCGTTCGATGCGTCGGTTAAGCGAAATTTCGTTTTTTACCAGCCGCAATATTTCCAATTGCTGCGATTTGGCAATGTTTTTCTTATTCAGCACCGATTTCACCGATTTAATCGATTTACGGTTTTCTTTCCATTGGCTGAAGAATCGCTGTAAAAAGTTCGGGTAATGAATTCCTTTAGCCACGGTGGCAGAAGCCAGGATCAGTTGCCGGCTTTCATCATCAAGAGATAACGACGACGCCAGCGCCTTACCGATATCCACTTTCATTTCCCTGATTTCGTTCAGGCTCAGCTCCCGGCCTTCGATGGTATGCGGAATCTGGATATAAATGAATCGCCCGGCTATCCCGCTAAGGAAAACGGCAACCATGCTCCAGAAACTGATAGCTACAATACCGCCGAACTTAAATGAAGTATGAAACAGCACAAGTACCGGGCCCAGCGTGCAAAGAAATATGTGAAATTCGAGCCAATGCTTCAGTATACCTATTCGCGACAAGGTCCTGCTCCTTTTACGCAGCATGTAAAGCGCAACACCCAATATCATGCATAACGAACCGATTATCCCCATACCGTGGCCCAATATGCCACTTGGCTTCAGACTGCCATCATCCGTATGAAAATACCTGTCCACGAGGCTGGTATTATAATATGAATACCCTTTGATGGCAATCATAGTAAAAACAAACAACACAATTAACGTAAGCAGGGAAAGATAAATACGGTGAGCAGTTTTATTCATGATGAGAGCAGTTTTTAAAGCAATGTAACCAATTCCGGTAATCATGTATACCAAAGTTAACTGAATAGCAGGAGTAATTATAGAAAACGCCGCTATTTAGAAACAGTCTAAATTTTAGCCTGAACTCCATAAAGAGTGCCATTTGCACCGGCGCGGATTAAAAAAATACCAGATTTATCAATCCATCTCAAATGCATCAGCCTGAATTTAAGCACATTAATATTAGTCAACTGTTGTTATATGTTAACAAACGCATATATAGTTCACAAAATTGTTGTACACCTCCAGAGCAACATCCGAAATGTAAGTTTTTTACATGCAAATTCCTTTCCTCCATTCCATAACATCAGTATTTCTTTATTCCGCGATTAAAGAAATCAGAATTTTATTCTGTTGTTTTGCTTTTCCGCCCGATTTCATGTAAGTTTGTGCCAATGAAACAGAAACTGAAATATATAGTCTCACTTGCAGCATTGTTTATTGCATTGCTTATGAGTGTTGACGACAGTATTTCGTTTTTTACTGATACTCATATTGTGCAAGGGCCGGTTACAAGTGTTCCGGATGGCACGCACCACCAGCATGTTTCATTTACTGATCATTTTTTTCAAAAAACCAACGATTCCCGCACGGATAACCAGCCAGCCTCAACTATACAACTGGCCCGTGATTTTCATTATACGCCTGGCACGTACCTGTCCTCTATCTGGCAGCCACCCAAATCATCCTGTTAACTTTCCTGCTCCAAGTAAGTAAACCATCAGCCATGGAACCACCTGGCCTGATGGGATTTTTCAGGCATGATTTAAACACACACACATGGATTTAGAAGATTTTTTTGAAGCTAAACGCAAACCACACTTTCATCATTATAAGGAGCACCGGGATCATGAACCTCATCATGATTACAGACAAGCATTTTACCACAACAAGCACGAATACCAATACAGCAACAGGCATGATCAAAAACAAAGTTTCGACTGGCAGGTGCTGCTGGCCAAAATAAACAATAACCCATTGGTGAAAGTAGCAGCAATTGCCATCATACTGGCAGCCGTGTTATTGATTATACTACTGATTATAGCTTTGCTTCCCTTGTTATCCTCCATCTGGGAAACTTTTACCGGCAACGGATTACAAGGCTTACTTGATAAATTGCTGAAAGGATAAAAACAATACATATGGTAAAAGAGAAAAAGAAAGTGGCTGGCCTATCGGTTATAGCAGCTATTTTTCTAACTACGTTTAAGCTTATCATCGGGGTGTTCACCGGCAGCCTGGGCATTTTATCCGAGGCATTGCACTCGGGGCTCGACCTGGTGGCTGCAGTTATCACCTATTTTTCAGTTCGCATTTCGGACAAGCCTGCCGATAAAAATCATCATTTCGGACATGGTAAAATCGAAAACCTGTCGGCCCTGGTTGAAACCATTCTTTTGGTTATAACCTGTGTATGGATTGTTTACGAAGCCTTAAACAGGCTGATTTCAGGGAACACCCTCATCGACATCACAGTTTGGAGTTATTTGGTAGTAACCATCTCCATTGTTGTGGATGTATCGCGATCGAGGGCCTTATATAAGGTAGCTCGGAAATATAACAGCCAGGCACTGGAGGCCGATGCGCTGCATTTTTCGACTGATATCTGGAGCTCAGCCGTGGTTTTGGCAGGGTTAGTTTGTGCCAACTTTGGCATTTATGCAGCCGATTCGGTAGCTGCTTTAGGCGTTGCCATCATAGTACTTTCAGTTTCCTACAAATTGGGTAAGAAGGCTGTATTTGTGCTGCTCGACCGAAGCCCTTCGCAGGTTTGCAGTGAAATTGCTGAACTTGTACAATCAGTACCCGAAGTACTAAAATTCCACGACCTGAAGGTAAGGGTTGCCGGTGCCGGCACTTTTGTGAACATCACCATTCATGTAGACCCCGAACTGAATATTAACGAGGCGCATGCCATCTCACACAAGCTCGAAGACCTTATTACCCAGCAAATTGATTGCTGTGAAGTACAGGTACATTACGAACCGGAAGAATAAAAATGTTTCAATTTCAATAATTTCTAACTTTAATCCTAAAAATCACACCACATGAAAACTTACATCTGGACATTACCCACACGAATTTTCCATTGGCTGCTTGTAGCAGGAATGGTAGTTGCTTACGTTGTTTCCGAAGAGGATGAATTACTTAATATCCACAGTTCTGTCGGGTATATGGTAGGCGTATTAATTGCGTTCAGAATTATTTGGGGCTTTTTCGGACCGAAATATTCCCGGTTTACCGATTTCTCTTTTGGCCTGAAAGCGCTAAAAGCATTTATTACGGATATGAAAACCAGTAAAAGTCAGCATGCCGGGCATAATCCGGGGGCATCGTTCGTAATGTTTGGGATCATTATATGCACACTGCTCATTGTGGTATCAGGTGCGCTGCTGCTAGCCGCTGATGGCCAGGGGTTATTCCGTTCCATCCAGATCGGGATGAGTTCCGATACGTTAAAGGAAATTCACGAAATAGCTGTAAACATTGTTATTGTGCTGGTTATCCTTCATTTAATCGGGAACACAGTCGATTTTATTTTTAACAGGCAGGCTGGCACACTTACATCGATGTTTACCGGTTATAAAAATATGACAGCCGAAAGTGCAAGCCTAAATACATTCCAGAAAGTGCTGGCAACCATGGGAATTATTGCCGCTTTGATCATAGTTCCTTACAGCCTAACCACGCAGAAATTAACACCACAGTCAGAAAAGAATGAGTTGCATGAGAACGGAAGCAGTGAAGATGAAGACGACTAAACAGGGCCGGAACCTTAAAACCATTCATATAAGTATCCACTAATTTTTATTTACTAAAACAACTGATTGTTATGAAAAAACTGATTTCCTTAGCAATGCTTGCAGCAATGGTATTTAGTGTTGCCTGCAAGAGCAATCAAAACAAAGAGCAGGCCGCAGTAAATGCCGACTCTGTATTGATGCTGGCAAAAACGGTTTTACAGCCATTGCCGGCTGAAGCCCCCAATCCCGCCAACGCGGTAACACCCGAAAAAGTACTGCTGGGCAAAACGCTGTACTACGACAACAGGCTTTCGAAAAACAATACCGAAAGCTGCAACACCTGCCACAATATCGCCACTTATGGGGTTGATAATAAGCCGACAAGCCCAGGCGACAACGGGAAACCGGGTACGCGCAATTCGCCTACTACTTTTAATGCAGCCTTGCATTTTGTACAGTTTTGGGATGGCCGCATGAAAGATGTTGAAGAACAGGCCGGAGGGCCCGTGATGAATCCTGCCGAAATGGCTATGCCCGCCGAAAAAGAAGTTATTGCCCGCCTGAAAAAAAATGAAGGGTATGTAAAACTTTTCAAGGCTGCCTACCCTAACGAAGACGACCCGGTTACATTTACTAACCTGAGAAATTCGATTGCTGCTTTTGAACGTACCTTGATTACACCTGCCAGATTCGACAAATTTCTTGCGGGCGATGCTACCGCACTAAATGAGCAGGAGCTGAAAGGCCTCAAAACATTTGTCGAAAGCGGTTGTACAGCCTGCCACAATGGCCCGTTACAGGGGGGTAATATGTTTCAGAAATATCCTTTGTTTGGCACACACAAGGAACTTACCGGCAGTACCACCGACGACCCGGGTAAAATGCAGGCTACCAAAAACGAAGCCGACAAATACTTTTTTAAAGTGCCTTCGTTGCGCAATATTAACGAAACCTGGCCTTACCTGCACGATGGAAGTGTGAAGGAACTTGACAAAACCATACAGGTAATGGCTAAAGGTCAATTAAATAAAGAGCTTACCCCCGAACAAAACAGCGAAATTGCTGCCTATCTGAAAACGCTTACCGGCGAGGTACCTGCCGAAGCAAAACAGGCACCGGCCATGCCATAGTTTATGTTTTAAACTGTAAACAGAAACCCCGCAATGTTTGTCATTGCGGGGTTCTTTTTTAACTATGAAGTAAGCTCTTTCCTGTCGATGCCTATATCGTTCATCGAAAGCGGGTCTTCGATAGGCTCCAGGTGTGTAAATACCGTTACAGGCGCATCAAAAAGCGCCCTGATATCGGCTTCAATTTTTTCGATCAAATCATGTCCTTTTTGTATGGTCCACAACCCTGGCATAAGTATATGCACCGAAATAAACTTTCGCTGCCCGGCCTGCCTTGTAAGCAGCGAATGATAGTCGAGGCCCTGTAGTTTCAGTGGATTTAAGGTGTCGTTTATTTTCTGACGATCAGCCTCGGGTATGGCCGAATCGAGCAAACCCAGCGCTGAGCGCCGCATAAGCTGGTAGCCTGTCCATAAAATATTGATAGCTACACCTATGGCTACCAGCGCATCCAGCATAAGCAAGCCTGTAATTTTAACCAGCGCAATGCCTACCAGCACCCCTGCCGAGGTATACACATCGGTCATCAGGTGTTTGCCATCAGCTTCAAGAATAATTGAATTGTTTTTACGGCCCTGCCTGAGCAATACCAGCCCGATTACCAGGTTAATGCCCGATGCGCCGACAGCTACAAACAAACCCCACCCCAAGTTTTCGAGCGGCACAGGATGAAGTACCCGGGGTACGGCCGACCAGATAATACTGAAAGCGGCCAGTACGATTAAACCGCCTTCGATTGCGCTCGAAAAATACTCAGCTTTATGATGGCCGAAAGCATGCTCCTCGTCAGCAGGCTTTTCGGTGAGTATAATCATAAAAAGCGCAACTACGGCAGCCACCAGGTTCACGCACGACTCAAGCGCATCCGACAGCAACCCAACCGAATTGGTCAGGTACCAGGCCAGCAATTTTAGCGATATGGTTGCTACTGCAGCTGCGATGGAGAGATATGCAAATTTACGGAGCGAAGGGGTCTGCATCTGCAAAAAGATAAATGATGGTTAGGTTAAACAAACCTACAGGAAATAAAAATAATATGCAATGATTTTCCTCTATTGCGTTTAGATTGTATCTTTGATTCTTCTAATTACAACGAAATAAAAATCTTAAAAGCTCACTGAGAATGCACTATTTTATCAAATCCTGTATAATAATTTTGGTATTGAATATATTAGTTTCGGGCAAAATATCCGCACAATCACCCGTAGGAAAATGGAGAAACCAGGACTTTGAAAAGGGAAATAATAGTACCGATCTGGTTTACAAGTTCACGCATGGAAAAATCCCTTCAGGGGGTATCGCTTAATCCCAACGAAAGAAAACATCATTGAAAACGCCGATTCCTGGGATCAGCATATAGAATTAAACGATGGAATATATACTTTTAACGATGGTGATTTGTGTATTTATAAGAACGATAAGGCACAAGGCGTTTGCTACTGGATCATTTGGAAATCAGAAGATACTTTTGAACTGGAAACCAAAGATGGGCAGGTTTTAAAGTTTGCAAGGGCGTATTCGAAAAAAGACAAGTTTTTTGAAAAGTTTATGAAACTGCGCGATAAAGCAGGTCTCAGGCCGCCGGATTTTTCGAAAAGAAGTAATAAATAATGATGCGTGTGGCTGATATCCGCATAATAAAGCTATTAGCAGAATCAAATTCGATTGACCCATTGATTAAGAGTTAATAGCTCTATGGTGGCAGTTTACTTTTGTATGGATTATGACATAATGTATGATTTAATCCGTCCCCTATCAAGCATATTGATAGTATTGATATAAATATTAAACATAGATATAAAGCACTGATAAAAAATTTATTTTCAAACACTTACACAGAGCTAGTCATTTTTTCCTATATTTATGATCACTAAATAAAAAGCAGGCGACTTAGTTAGTTTCTTTTTTGAGATAGCATTCTGTGAGCGTTGTGTTAATGGATTCTTGTAACAATAATTTCGATCATGATACTATAAAAAGGTTTGAGGTGCGGAGTCAGCACCATAATCACTGACATTTCGAAAATGAAATCATCAGTTCAACTTTTAGCCGTAATTCTTCTTTTGTTCACCTCGAGGGTTTTTACCTGTTGCGATCCCACAGATAATCAGGATGATCCAGAAACAGAATCACAGTGGCAAGCACTTGGTGACTTTGGTTTTCATGAATTTATTAAATCAATTGCATCAGATGAAAATGGTAATATTATTGTAGCAGGAGACTTCATAAATAGTAATGGCGAGTATTTTGTAGGCAGATGGGAGAAAAGCATCAATACATGGAGTGAACTTGGATCAGGCTCTTCTCTATACAACCATGGAGTTCGTCATCCTATGGCTACTGACCCATCTGGTAATATTTATGCGCAAGGCATGAATGGATCTGCCGGTACAAATCCAAATCATCATGTTATTACATGGTCAGAAACCTCAGAAACCTGGACCGAACTTGGTGGGGCTAAACAACCACTATTTAACAATGGCATCTTTGCAATAGTCACCGATCAACATGGCAATGTTTATGCATCGGGAGATTCTATTGGTGGGTGGAATAAACCATTTATAGCGATGTGGCACAAAAGTACCAACTCATGGAAAAAACTCGGATACTTCACGGGTTTTGTATATTGCATGGCAGTTGATAATACAGGTGCAGTATACGCTACCGGAACTATTGAGAAAGGTCAGCCTGGTTCTTACATTTCAAAATGGGATGGGAATACATGGTCGATAATTGGAGGCTCAGGTTCCAATCTTGGTGGTGAAATAAAAACTATTGCAGTTGATAATGCAGGAAATGTTTATGCAGGAGGAAGCTTCTTCAATAATGGGAGTTTTTATAATATGGTAAAATGGAATAAGAGCACCTGGGAATATATGAAAATCATGAACCCGGAACAATCCATTAATGCTGTTATTACCGATGCATCCGGATATGTTTATGCGGCTGGCGATTTCACTGATAGTAAGGGCAACTTTTTTGTTGCC
>DGQJ01000232.1 GCA_002389705.1 Bacteroidales bacterium UBA4417 | reverse complement strand
TAATATCGAATTTTATCACGCTTAATATCAATACTTTAATCCTGTAGAAATTGTAACGGGAGTATGCCTTGCCCCATATTGTGAAAATTTGTATGTATCTTTGCCCCCTTTTTGGCTTACACTAACCTTAAACTTACAAATGGAAAATTTCTTTAGTACACTTCAAAATAAAAACATAGAACTACCCGAAAATATTATCCGAATACTAAATAACTGTAAAGGCTACAGCGTGTTTTCGACCACCGAAGACCTTGCTGTGGCTGCGCTTGGCAACAAGGATAATACTACTTACGAGGTGGTATATGATGTGCCCGGCAAAGGAAAAATTACTGAAGCCATTATACACAAGGTGAAAAACGGGGTTTCGGCCAATTTCCTGGAGCCTTATATGCGCCGGCGCGATCCCAACACCATGGCAATAGCCGATGCACGCCCTACCGACAAGACCCGCTTTGCTGATAAATTCGGTTACCCGTTCAGCACGCTGCAAGACGAAACCTACGATTGGCTGCAGAAACAGGAACTTGCTGTATTTTTCTTTTTTGCCGGCCGCGATGGCATTGGCGCAGGCGGTATTGCAATAGTTCCGGTAAATGCTGCTTTTTTTGCGCTTGGTGTTGCCATGCTGCAGCAAATGGTGGCTGTTGACGAACTCACCGATAACTTCCTGATTGAAAGCGCCTTGTTTGTAGCGCCTACCTTCAGGCATACCCATTTCGACGGCAAGCAGATTGTTGTGCACAACCGCACCGAAAAAGTGCATGAGGTATACAGCTACAACCTGTACCCCGGCCCAAGCGCAAAAAAAGGATTATACGGAGTGCTGCTCGATAAGGGAGAAAAAGAAGGCTGGATAACCACACACTGCTCAGCCGTGCAGGTTGCCAGCCCTTACGATAACATAACCACCTTTATGCACGAAGGTGCCAGCGGTGGCGGCAAAAGTGAATTGCTGGGGCATATTGTCCGCGACCAGACCGGCCAGGTGCTGATAGGCGAAAACATGATTACGCATGAACAGCGGCTTATTTCCATCCCGATGTTCTGCACCTTTGCACCGGTAGCCGACGATATGGCGATGTGCCACCCTTCTATTCAGAAAAACAACGGTAAACTGGTGATCCTCGATGGCGAAAACTCATGGTTTATCAGGGTTGACAGTGTAAACGACTATGGCGATGATCCTTTCCTGGAAAAGCTTTCGATAAAAGTGAAAAAGCCTTTGTTGTTTCTCAATATTGAAACCAAACCCGAATGCACCGCCCTGATCTGGGATCATATTGAAGATGCACCCGGAAAGAAATGTGCCAACCCGCGCATCATCGTTCCACGGGATATTGTACCGGGAATTGTGAAAGGTCCTGTTTCGGTGGATGTACGTAGTTTCGGAGTGCGCACGCCCCCGAGTTCGCTCGAGAATCCTTCTTACGGCATCATAGGGCTGTTTCATATTCTTCCACCGGCACTGGCATGGCTGTGGCGGCTGGTTGCGCCCCGGGGTTATGCAAACCCTAGCATCATAAGTTCCGGCAATATGGAGAGCGAGGGCGTGGGCTCTTACTGGCCCTTTGCTACAGGCGAACTTATTCCTCACGCCGATATGCTGCTCGCGCAGATACTTCAAACCCCTCGAACACGCTATACCCTTACGCCTAACCAACACATAGGCGTATGGAAAGTCGGTTTCAAACCACAGCTTCTGATGCGCGAATACCTTACCAGGCGAGGCAATGCCAAACTGCGTACCGACCAGTACCAGCCCGCCCGTTCGCCACTGCTGGGCTATGAATTAAATTACCTTACCATTGAAGGCGCCAAAATTCCATCGCGTTTCCTGAAAGTGTATAAACAGCCTGAAGTAGGTTTTGAAGGATATGACAAAGGCGCCGATATCCTGTATGAATTCTTCCGTACCGAACTTGAAAAATACAACAAACCTTCGCTTTCGGATATGGGCCGCGTAATTATTGATGCCTGCCTGTCGAAAGCATCGGTGGAGGAATACCTGGATATTATCCCGATGGATTACCAGTATTCGTTTCTGAAAGAAGGCGAAGACCAGAGTGATTATTCGAACGGGATATAAGAATTTACAAAGAATATTTCGTTTCGATGAAAATCAAATAAAGAATTTCCTTACTTTTGCACTCGCTTTGCTCGGGGTGTGGCGCAGTTGGCTAGCGTACTTGCATGGGGTGCAAGTGGTCGTCAGTTCGAGTCTGACCACTCCGACTTACAGAATCAAGGCTTTCAGGTTTTATCTGAAAGCCTTTTTTCTTTCAGGTGTACGCAAAAGTATACACAGAAATTCTATTCCCTGCTTTTTTGCCTTGTCTGGCTCTGCAATTGATAAGTAAGGACTGACAGATTTCAACAAACAATACCGGTTTACTGACCGGTAATATTATGATTTCAGAAATTCTATGTAGTCGACTGAATTTGCATTCAGGTTCCGCAATATTTGCCTGACAATAAATTCAGGAATAGGATCTATGTGTGTTTGGATAATTATTGGCCGGAACAAATCTGGCCTTGACCAAACTTCATGACCGCCAGTAGTACGGATATGTTTGCATCCTTTCCATTTCAGATAATCTCTGAAAGTTTTAAGTGGGATATTTTTGAGACTATTTGCCATTAGGCAGGCAATGCAATACTTTCATCAATTTTCCTGAAAGGGAAATTATTGAAAATACGACTAAAATTTTCATTCCCACTTAGTAATTCGCTCATTAAAGGCGGAGTCATAATTTTGTTATGATCCTTTTTTATCTTCCAACCTAGCCTTTTCAACTCTTTATCAAATGTTTTTTTATTAATCAGGTAGCGGAAAAATTCGCTAAGACTAATCTCAAATGAGTGTTTAGCTTCATCTTCATTATTACCATATCCACTCACATCAAGTGCAGGACAATAGGCTACCTGAGTTCCGTCCTCCTCGAAAAGTATAATTGCTAAGTCAACTTTAACTTTATGTTCAGCGTTTTTCAAAGTACCGCTAAATCGGGTTTCAGGTGTCATAAAAATAGAATCTAAAATTTGGTTAAAGGAAATCTCTATTAGTTTTAATTACCTTGTTACGATTTCGTTACAAAAGTATTACAAATTAACATTAAAAAAATAAAAATGTTTGCCTATTGAATTATCCAACTGAAGCTAATAACGGTACTACAATTTTGAGCCTTTTAGCGCTGTCAGTTCGCAGACCTGAAGCTGATCACTTCGGGCTTACGCCAGTTTGTCAGAACCTGTCATCTTTTTAATAGTAAAATCGGTTTATTTCAAAATGGTACAGTTTGTGTAAAACTATTTAAAATCATTATTTTTACAATCTTCTTAAACAAAATTATATGTCATCACCTGAAACCGAAAAAGTTGAATGCCTGATCATTGGATCTGGTCCTGCCGGTTATACCGCCGCTATTTATGCAGCCCGTGCCGATCTGAAACCTGTAGTTTACACCGGTCTGCAAATGGGCGGTCAGCTCACTACCACTACCGAAGTCGATAATTTTCCCGGCTACCCACAGGGCGTTACAGGCCCGGTTATGATGGAAGATCTGCAAAAACAAGCCGAACGCTTCGGAACTGATGTTCGTTTCGGCATTATCGAGAAAGTAGATTTCTCGAAATACCCGTTACAAGCTGTTACCGACAGCGGCAAAACCATCGAAGCCAGCACGGTAATTATTTCAACCGGGGCAACAGCACGCTGGCTTGGTCTGGAATCGGAAAAAACATACAACGGTCATGGCGTTTCTGCCTGCGCTACCTGCGACGGATTTTTCTTCCGTGGTATGGATATAGCCGTTGTGGGTGGTGGCGATACTGCCTGCGAAGAGGCCTCGTACCTGGCCAAACTCGGGCGTAAAGTTTACCTTATCGTCCGCCGCGACGAACTGCGTGCTTCGAAAGCCATGCAGCACAGGGTAATGAACACGCCCAATATCGAAGTTATCTGGAATTCAGTAACCGAAGAAATTACCGGCGACGGTAAAGTAGTTACCGGTGCACGACTGAGAAACGTTAAAACCAACGAAATCCGCAATATTGAAATACAGGGATTTTTTGTTGCTATAGGTCATACCCCAAATACCGAAATTTTCAAAGGCCAGATCGACCTCGATGATCAGGGCTACATTAAAACAGTACCCGGAAGTACCCGCACCAACGTGCCTGGCGTATTCGCCGCAGGTGATGTTCAGGATCATGTGTACCGGCAGGCTGTTACCGCAGCTGGCACCGGCTGTATGGCAGCCATTGAAGCCGAACGCTGGCTGGGTGCTAAAGAATAATTCAGAGTGAAAAGTGTTGCTTCTCCCGACTGCGTCGGGATCGCAATGACAGTGAAAAGTAAAGAATAAATATCTGAACGTTTATTTGATTGGTTTACAGTAAATAAACTTATAAATTTTAATCGACTTTCAGCTTTTTAATTCTTCCTGTGATCAAAAAAAAACGCCCCTGAAAAGAGGCGTTTTTTTTATCTGGTTTTCAGTTTTAAGATTTTCAACTTAACGCTCCACACTTTCATCTCCCCTTCTCCCACTCTCCTTGTCTCCCTTTCCCCCTGACTCCCACTCTCCCTTCACGCGATCGTCTCAAACTACTAAAACCTCTTTTTCTTCTTCCCAGGCTTGCCTGCCTGTTCTTTATACCAGGGTTCACCGCCCGATGCCCTGTTTCCTCTTTCAGGATCGGGACGTGTAGCCGAACGGCTCGAATCGGTGCGGCGTTCGCTACGGTACGAAGGCCTGTCGGACGAACCGCCATAGCTCTTTTTGTAACCTCCGCCTGAACCGCCACGATCGCTGCGTTCGCCACTGTGGCTGCGGCCTCCGCCGTAACCTCCGCGATCACCATCACGGCCTCCGCCATACGACGAACGCCTGGGGCGGTCCGATGATTGTCCTTCGGCAATATCAACACGTATCGGGCGGTCGTTCAAGGTTTTGTCCCTGAATGATTCCATGAACAAGGGAACAAATTTGGTATCAATTTCCACGAAAGTGAAGGTATCTCCAAGTTCGATCCTGCCCACACGCAGTTCGCGGCTTTGGGTAAAATCATTAATCATACCCAGGAGTTTGGGAGGCATCAGGCCATCTTTGC
This sequence comes from Bacteroidales bacterium UBA4417, assembly GCA_002389705.1. Taxonomy (GTDB): domain Bacteria; phylum Bacteroidota; class Bacteroidia; order Bacteroidales; family UBA4417; genus UBA4417. The sequence continues at coordinate 7,543 of DGQJ01000232.1, read as the reverse complement.
GACCAATGCTCATAAATATGCGGGTAAATGCACCACCTTCCGAACGGTCGGAACGCTCGCGCGATTCGTCGACATTCAGGTCTTTTGCATCGCGGTAATATTCGAGGAAACTGTTAAACTCAACGGATACAAATCGTTTGATAAGTTCCTCATTGCTCATCCACTGCAACTTTTTGTAAATAACCGGTAGGAAATCATTGATTTCGTCTTCAATTACGTTAACGTTCTCCATGCGGTCAATCAGGTGGTAAAGTTGTTTTTCGCACACCTGGCGGCCTGAGGGTATTTTACCGGCACTAAATGGTTTGCCGATCTGCCTTTCGAGCATTTTTATACGTCCCTTTTCCTTCATATTGATGATGGAAATACTGATACCGTCCTTCCCGGCACGACCTGTACGGCCGCTGCGGTGGATATAATTATCGGTATCGTCGGGCAGTTGGTAATTGATAACGTGTGTCAGGTCGCTCACGTCAATACCACGGGCAGCCACGTCGGTAGCTACCAGCATATTGAGGTGTTTATCGCGGAATTTCTTCATAACGTGGTCGCGCTGCGATTGCGAAAGATCGCCATGCAGTGCATCGGCACTGTAGCCATCACGGATGAGCGAATCGGATATTTCCTGGGTTTCCTGCCGGGTGCGGCAAAAAACGATAGCATACATATCGGGATGAAAATCGGCAACGCGCTTCAGCACGGTGTACCTGTCCCTGGCATGCGTGAGGTAATAAATATGTTTTACGTTGGTAGCGCCAATGTTTCGCTGTCCCATCGCAATAGTTTCGGGTTTCACCATGTACCGGCGGGCAATCTTTTCCACATCTGTCGGCATAGTGGCCGAGAACAGGAACGTATGGCGATCCTTGGGGGTGCTTTCGATGATGGATTGAACATCTTCTTCGAAACCCATATCAAGCATTTCGTCAGCTTCGTCGAGTACCAGGAAACGTACTTCGGATAAATCGGCGTACTTACGCATAATCATATCCAGCATGCGGCCAGGGGTGGCAGCAATAATCTGTGTTCCCGCTTTGATCTGCTTGGCCTGCGTCTCAATACTTGCACCGCCGTAGACAGCAGTAACTTTAATATTGGGCAGGTATTTCGAATAATTGTTCAGATCGCTTGCAATCTGCATACATAATTCACGGGTAGGACTCAAAATCAGCGCCTGAGTTTTTTTATTGTCAGGATCAATAAGTTGCAGCAACGGCAAACCAAAGGCGGCGGTTTTCCCTGTTCCGGTTTGCGCCAGGGCTACGATATCAGTAGTGTTTTCGATAATTCGCGGGATCACGGCCTCCTGCACGGGCATCGGAGTTTCGAACCCCAGTTCTTTGATGGCTTTCAGGATATTGTCCTGTAAACCTAATTCGTCAAATGTATTCATTAAAATATTTAAGATTAAGGCGGCAAAGGTACTTCTATTTGTCGACCAAATAACATGAAGTAGTTAATAATGTGGAGTTTATTGATTTTTTCTTATGCCCTAAACCACATTTCATGCCGCGCTATGCTATACTTTAACCCCAAAACACAGCCTGATAAGCATGCAATTGCCCATCATCAGGTACGTTGGGGCACATAAACCTGGCAGCGGCACATCCGCTGAAGCGCACCATTTTAAAAGCCCGGCATCAAAAACTGTGTACTAAGTTTTAACGGATTTACATTAACATCGCTGTACCATAACGATGATTTTTCAGCTGGAAGATGTGGCAAAACCTGAATTTTTTTTCTTAAGTCACTGAAATATATTTTCATTTAAGCCATATAAAAAAACTATGTGTGAATAATATTACATTTGCCTTCTCATTTAATTCCTTGCTGCATGAAATCCTTTTTCACGTCTACGCTGCTGGTACTGGCTTGCCTTTCCATTTATAACATCACCAATGCCCAGGATTCCAAAAAGTTGCTATCAAAAGCTGCCCGTATCCATAAATCGGCTTTCACTGTTGATTCGCATACCGACACCCCGCTGAATTTCGCGAATAAAAAATTTAACGTAGCCCTCGATAACAGCGAAGTACTTTCACGCAGTTGTGTCGATTTCCCCCGCATGCAAAAGGGAGGGCTTGATGCAGTGTTTTTTGCCGTGTTCACCAGCCAGGGGCCCAGGACAGCCGAAGCAAATGCCAGGATAAAAGCAAAGGCCGAAGCTATTTTTGATTCCATATATGCCGCTGTTAACCGCAACAGCAATATGAGCGGTGTTGCTACCACGCCCGAAGAAGCTTATAAGCTGGTGAAAAAGAATAAAAGCGTGGTTTTTATCGGTGTTGAAAATGGTTACCCGATCGGGAATGACATTTCGAGTGTTAAACACTTTTACGATCGGGGTGCGCGCTACATTACACTTTGCCATACCAAAAACAACGACATCTGCACCAGTTCAAATGATACAGCCAACACCAAAGGGCTCAGTGATTTTGGGGTAAAGGTTGTAACTGAAATGAACCGACTGGGAATGATGATTGACATCTCGCATGCTTCGGATCAATCGTTTTATGATGTAATTAAACTCAGCAAGGCCCCGGTTATTGCTTCGCATTCGTGTTCGAGGGCCATGTGCAACAACCCGCGTAACCTTACCGATGATATGCTTCGCGCACTGGCTGCCAACAATGGCGTGGTGCAGATGTGTATCCTGAGCGATTATGTGAAGAAAAGCCCGCCAAATCCCGAGCGTGATTCAGCCAGGCAGGCCCTTCGGAAAAAGTACAACAATTTCCAGGACCTGAAAGATGAACAATGGGAAGCCGTGAACGCCGAATGGCATTCCATCGATACAAAATATCCGCAGGTACTGGCTACCGTGAGTGATGTGGTTGACCACATAGACCATATGGTAAAAATTGCCGGCATCGATCATGTGGGTATTGGAACTGATTTTGATGGCGGCGGTGGCGTTGCCGATTGTAAAGATGTCAGCCAGATGGAAAATATTACCATCGAACTCGTAAAACGGGGATATAGCGAAAAAGACATAAAAAAAATATGGGGCGGTAACCTGATGCGGGTAATGCACGATGTGGCTGCTGCCGGGAAAGGTTGAGAAGGGAGACTGGGGGATGGGGAGAATGGGAGATGGGGAGAACGGGAGAAATGGAGAAGCAGAACAGCAGGGATATTTTAAATAAATTGAATTTGACGATAGTCGCAGTATGATGATCAAAGCTTTCGTGGTACAACTCGGGGAAGAAGAATTTGCTGCTGAATTCCAGGATACACTTTTAAGGTATCTGCCGGAGGCCGGAAGAATGCGCGTTCGCGACAGGCAGAACCTGACCAGTAAGTTGCATACCGTTGCCGGCGAATTACTGGCAAGATATTCGGTAAAGCAATACCTCGGCAATGCTGACCAGGAAATAGAGCTTGTATTCGGCGAAAAAGGCAAACCTCATATCGCGAACCTCAGCCATGTTCATTTTAACATTTCACATTCGGGGAATTATGTAGTTTGTGCCGTATCCTCGAAGGAACTGGGAATTGATGTGGAACGCATTCGCAAAGTAAACCTGCGGATAGCCGAACGTTTTTTTTCGCAACCCGAAATTGATGACCTCATGGCCCTTGATGAGGACAAACGCATGCAGTACTTTATCTCCCTCTGGACCATTAAAGAAAGTTACCTGAAAGCTATAGGCCGCGGGCTTACGCAGCATCTGAATTCATTTACCATCCGGAACAACGGCCATTCGTACCAGCTTACCGGCAACCTTGAAGCAGAGACCTTCGGAATTGAAACCTTCCAGATTTCAGCCGATTATGCCATGGCAATCTGTTCTCCCCTCCCCTTTTCACCGGCCGAAATCACCACGCTAAGCCTGAAAGATATTATCCGTTCGTTACCGGTTTATCCCGAAAGTCACTAAATTTGTTGTGTTTAACGTGAATTCGATATAAAAAAATAAAAGTGATTGAGAATAAGGGAATAAGGTTAAATTTAATTGCATTCTTCTTGTTATTAAGGTTTTAAAAACAATAAATAAGGTTAATATTTGCTTCAACCTTATTGTATTGTTTCAACCTTAGTAAAGGTTTACAGAAAGAAAGAACTTAACCTTATTACCTTATTGATTTTGAACATCATATACAATCGCCAGATCAGTTTTATAACGAACTCACGCTATGTCTATTTTTTTGTGAACCCCGGGTTTTGACCGGTTTAGAAATTCTATATCTGACCTATGAAAAAAAATATAGCTTTGGTTCTTTCGAGTGGCGGAGCCCGGGGTATTGCTCACATTGGAGTGATTGAAGAATTACTGGACTCGGGATTTAACATCACCTCTATAGCCGGCACTTCCATGGGAGCCCTGGTAGGTGGTATACATGCCAAAGGAAGCCTTCCCGAATTTAAAGAGTGGCTACTCTCGGTAACCAAAATGGACATGCTCAAATTTATGGACCTGGCGGTGGGGCACGGAGGCCTGATAAAAGGTGAAAAAATAATGAAAGTGGTAGGCGAATACATTGGCGACATGAACATCGAAAATTTGTCTATTCCCTTTTCGTGCGTGGCTGCCGACCTTGAGGGGCATAAAGAAGTAGTTTTTGATTCGGGCAACCTGCTGCTGGCCATCAGGGCGTCATGTTCCATACCCACTGTTTTTTTACCTGTTTATCATAAAAACATGAGGCTGGTGGATGGCGGGGTGCTCAACCCCTTACCGCTCGACCTGATTAAACGCAGCCCTGACGATATACTGGTGGCTGTAAATGTTAATGCCAATATCCCGTACGAGCATGTACTTCAGGAAAAAAAACAGTTGCAGGAACAGGAAATTCACTACAGCAAAATGAGGGCAGCCTTGAATGAAAAATGGTCGGGATTAATTGACCTGTATGTTGAAAAATATCGCAAAGGCCGTCCAGCAAAGCCAAAGCCCTACAATTTGTTTGATGTAATTTCCGATTCAATTATACTTGCCCAGAACAAAGCCGCAAGTTTGTATATCGATAAATACAAGCCAGATCTATTGATCGAAACTTCGGTTGATATGTGTTCCACATTTGATTTTTACAAATCGGAAGAACTCATTGAAGCCGGACGAATAGTCTGCCGTAAAGCGCTCGAAAAGGTGGAAAGCAGTGATTAGGTGGTTTGCATTCCTTTAATTTCAGGATATGGGGGTTCAATGTTTACCTTCGGTGAGCTCGCTTCGCTCGGTTCAGGGTTTCAATGTTTCAAGGTTTCAGGGTTTCAATGTTACAGGTTTCAATGTTACAAGGTTTCAGGGTAACAAGGTTACAGGGAAATAGCTGTGGATAATACTGGAATTGATGGTATTGAATTTAAAGAGGTGAGACTGCAGGCTGAAGTGCCCGGATTTGTCGGAAAAGGTGTTTCAACCCCTCAGTGATTTGACTGAGCACCTGAAAACATGTTCAAATCGTAATTCGTAAATCGTAAATCGTAAATCTCCATCACGCTTTACTCATAATATTATACAGTAATTCCCGTGCCCTGAAAAGCCGCACTTTAACTGTCCCCTCGGGCAGGTTCAGCTTGGTGGCTATCTCTTCACATGATAATTCGTTGAAGTAGTGATCGATAACAATATCCTTGTACTTGGGATGAAGCGTATTCACAATTTCGCGCAGCAGGCGGGTTTCCTGCCGATTGATCATGAGTTGTTCAGGGCTTGGAAGCTGGTTTGCCAGTTCGTGGGCAACCATCCCAATGCCTGCATCCTGCTGATTTAAAATATTTTCGTTTTCTTTTTTGTTGCGCCTGAGGTAATCGATGCAGTTATTTTTTGCAATCCTGTAAAGCCAGGTGCTGAATGCAAAATCGGGGGTATATTGGTCGAGTTTGCTGAAAGCCTTGTTAAACGCTTCCATGGTAAGATCTTCGGCATCGCCGGATTGGCCAGTCATTTTCAGCATCCGTGCATAAACCTTCTCGAAGTACTCATCCATCAGTTGTACATAAGCAGCCCGGTTACCCGATTCCAGAATCAGTTTTACCAACCGGTAATCACGTTCTGTTTTACTGATATTTAGGCTATTCTCTGCTTTGACCACCACNNTTAATAACTCATTTGTAATAGTTTTGTTGTAACCGCCAGCAAAAAGGCTATCTCCACTTCACAGGTTTATTGAACAGGTTGGCTAACGCAAGTATGGGGCTTATAATCATCAGGAAAAGTTCAAAAAACGGGACAAGTAACAGGAATCCCGTTTCCGAAAGCTTTTTCATTACCTTGCCGGTTACCAGCAATTGGGTAAACAGGCGCAGCCCGACAATTCCCAGCACAATATACGGCTGATACCACAACACCAGCAATGCTATTGCCAATGCCCAATACAAGGTTTGGGTAAAAGCAAACAACCCCAATACAAATTTATGTAAGGGCTTGTAGTAGCTCCCGGTTTGCAGGTGCCTGCGCTTCTGCCTGATCCATTGATCGAAGGAGGTTTTCGGCTTACTGATGGTTCGTGCTTCTGCCTGTATTTCAATGCGGGTGTTCCGGGCTGTAGCAGCTTTGTTAATAAATAAATCATCGTCGCCGGACTGTATCCGGTAATGCGAGATAAATCCATTTTGCCTGTAGAACAACGACTTACGATAAGCCATATTACGACCAACACCCATGTAAGGCATGCCGGCCCTGGCAAAACCCAGGTAGTTCATAGCAATACGGGTGGTATCGAAACGAATCAGCAGGTTGAGCAACGATTTCGATTTGCTGTAGGCGCCATACCCAAGCACAATCTCGGTTCCTTCGGTAAAATTGGCAGCCATACGCCGCAGCCACTGGTTGCTGGCCGGAACGCAGTCGGCATCCGTGAACAACAGAATTTCGAAACTGGCCGATTTTATGCCAATAGAAAGAGGGAATTTTTTCCCGATAAAAAAGTTCAGGTCCTGCGGAACGTTTACAATTTTTAGATTTTTATGCACTTCGGCCAGGTCTCGGAGCAGGTACCCGGTTTCATCTTCGGAGCCATGATTTACCACCACAACCTCGAACTGGGAATAATCCTGGGCCAGCAACAACGGCAGATTTTCTTTCAGATTGTAATATTCGTCGCGGGCACAAACAATCACCGAAACACCCTGGTCGGACCGTACAAATTCATTTTTCTGCCTGAAAAAGGCAACTTTACCATAAATGCTCCAATAGTAAATCAACTGAATTATGGTAATAAAAGCCAGTGCAGCAAGGGCAATAAACAACAATGGATTTTGAGCGTAGATATCCTGGATCATCAATAACATGAATTGGGCTAACAAAAGTATTATTCTGAAATGAATTATGATCTATCTTTGCAAAAAAGTTTATAACAGCCCTACACCTGTGTAGAAACCTGTTTTACTGACAGATAGCGGTTATAAAATTTGTTTTGTTAATCATTCTATTGTGGAATTCCTCTTTTTTTCATCCAGCCCTGACCGTATGAACCAGTGGCAACAAAAAGTTTTCTCAATATTATCTGCCTACTGACATACTTAAACAAGGATGCAATTCGAAATAAAGCTAACTGACCCGTATAGTTCGGCCCGCAGGGGCACCATTACCACCGATCA
>DGQJ01000412.1 GCA_002389705.1 Bacteroidales bacterium UBA4417 | reverse complement strand
ATTTCGATGCAAAATATGCTGAAAGATATGATTCTTAAATACCGGTTTGATGTTTCTGTACCTAAAAACGAACGATTAAAATTCACCTATACTTTTATTCTTTAACCAATCAAATCAAATGCTTATGAAAAAGAAAACTCTGTCACTCGGCCTGTTTTTATCTCTAACTGTATCCATCTTTGCACAAAAAACGGAAGAGATGAAAACCGTTTGGGAAACCAAACTGAATTATGAATATGACCTAACCGGCCTGGATGAAAATCTGAAAATTATACACGGAAGCAACGAGAAAAACTTTGGAGTGCTTAATGCGGAAGACGGAAGCAAGAAGTGGGTGAGTAAATTTTCCGAAATCAGCGAGGACATTAAAAAGGTCGATCTGCAGATTCCCATGTACGAATCGAAGGCTATTTTTCTGTTCGATAAAAAAATGGGTAAAGACCAAATGGTGGTAGTGGATATTGAAACCGGTAAAAAGCTCTGGAGTACAGGCAAATACCAGGGAATAGAAGACCCTGACGAAATTGTATATATTCCTGAAATGGATGCATATGCCGTTGTTACCAAGGATGCGCTCACCATGGTTAAAGCACGTACCGGTGAGGAACTCTGGAGCACCAAAACCATGAATACCCCAGTGGGAAGGTATATTTATGATGATAAAGAGAAAACTATCACCATGGTAAATATGCCACGCACTTTCCTGGGATCGTTGGTAAAAGGTTTTAAAAACCAGATACTTAAAATTAATGTTAAAAACGGGGATGTAATCTGGGAACAAACCTACCGCGGATTTATTGAAAAGAAAGTAGTTTCCCGAGAGCCTGTTGCTCATTTTGTGCTGGCCGAAGGCAATAAATTAATGCTGCAGCTTAATGGATTACAGGTATTTGATTATAAAACCGGCAAGCCATTGTGGAGTGCAACTTACGATGTAACTTTCGAAGAATTTGCCAAAGTGAAAACGCCCGGCCGTGTAAAAGCAAAAGGTGTTTATGGTGCTGTGGCCGACCCGCTTTACGATGGCGAATTTGTATATATTCTGGATTTCAAAAGCAAATCTTCGCAATACCTCAAAAAATACGAGGTCAATTCAGGAAAACTTGTTTGGACTTCGCCTGAAATTAAGGATGCCAGGGCTATACCCGGATTGTATCTGGTTGATGGTGTTTTGCTGATGCAGGTTGGAGGCGCAGTTGAAGTGCAGGGTATCACTGTACAAACTACCACCACCACAAGTGGAACAACTACAACCACTTATAAATCAATTAACTATCAAAATGTTAAACCCTACAATGTACAGGCATTTAATGTTGCCGACGGGAAACAGATTTGGGAAAGCGACCGCTTTAAAAAAGGTATTTCAAATATGTTCCTGAATGGGAAAGACCTTATCGTATGCAGTGGAAAAGCTTTATACAATGTAGATTATAAAACCGGAAAAGAGAAATACGAGGTTCAGCTGGAAGGAGATGATATTTCGTTGGCTGAAAAAATTATTGATCCGGTTTCACTTGGTGACAACGTAAACAAGGACAATGTGATTATTGTAGGCTCCAAAGGGGTTAGTGCGCACAATATGAAAACAGGTGCCAAGGTTTGGGCAAACAGAACTAAAAATGGTGATTTTAACGGGATTTATGGAACCACCGCATTTTACCAGACTGAGAGCGACGATCAGTTTGCAATTGATGTTAATACCGGCAAAGCAACTTTTTATAACGCCCGAAAAAACGCGAAAGCTGAATATTCGATGGATGGCAATTACCTGTACGCTTTCGAAAAGAAAGTGGTAACCAAATTATCAACGAAATAGAATAGTTTATCCCATACCTAACCCTGTCAGGGTTAGGTATTTATACCCGGTGAAATCCCCAGCCATTTCCTTTAAAATATACCACTTCATCAATTCCGGCAGCCTTCAGCTGTGAATAACCATATTCAAACTCGCCATCCAGTTCATGGGTTTTGTGTGCATCGGAATTTACCATCACCGGTATGTGCATCTGCCTGATCTGTTTCAGGATATCAAGACCCGGGTAGGTGGTATCCGAACGTTGTTTATAAATGCCGCGGGTGTTTACCTCCACTATAATATCGCGGTCCTGCACTAAAAACAAGGTTTCGGAAATAAGTGACTGGTACCAGGGTTCGTCTTCTTGAAAAAACCGTCCCTGGTTATGCATTTTTATTTTATCAAAATGGCCAAGGATATCGAATTGCTGGGATTCAATCATTTCGTGAGTCTGGCGGAAATAAGCAGTAACTGCTTTGCGGATATCGCCGCCGAATAGTTCATTCAATCCCTTGTCGTAGGTCCTGTAATCCGGGCCATCCGTAAACCAGAGTTCGCTGTTATCATTAGCCCGCACCAGGTGTACCGAACCAATCATAAAATCGAGGCTATAATCGCGTTTTAATTTGCTGAAATTTTCCGACATGCCCGGAACATAATCAGCTTCCATGCCCGAATAAACGGCGATCTGGCCTGAATACTTTAGTTTCAGCGCACTCATCAGCGCCATATATTCTTCCCTGTTATTTTCTTTAAAGGAAAAAGTATTTTCGAACGGCAATGGCGAGTGTTCCGTAAAGCCGAGTATATCAAATCCTTTAGCTATGGCCTCCCAGATATAATCTTCGGGTTGCGATGATCCATCGGAAAAAAGGCTGTGGGTATGGTGGTTTGTTAACATAGGGAATGTTTGATGTCGGATGTTAAATATCGGATGTGGATCCTGGAATTTTTGCCTTGGGATTTGAGACTGGACATTTAATAGAGGTTACGCATTTGATACTATTTTGTACACTTTGTCTCTTCGTCTCACCGTTCTCGAAACCGGAAAGGTAGGATCCTCACCCTTCACCGCCATTTCGCAGGGCTGATCATTTTTAACCAGGCCTGTAACTACAGCTTCGTAAACACCGGTGGTGGGGCCAATAATTTCAATCTGGTCACCATTGGATATTTCATGCGAGTCAAGGCGGATATGGGCAATGCCCGATTTGGCAAAATAATTGGCTACAATCCCAACATAAATTTTCTTTGTTGTTGCCAGCGATCCATGCACCGGCGACCATTCACCCAGTTTACGCCCCAGGTAGTACCCTTCCCAGAAACCCCGGTTGTATACGGTTGCCAGTTCGGTATCCCAGCGTTCAATGTTTTCGGCGGTAAATTCGTTGTTAAAATAAGCGCTTACGGCTTCACTATAGCAACGGGTAACGGTTTTTACATATTCCGGTGAGCGGCCACGGCCTTCAATTTTAAGTACGGTTACACCTGCATCAAGCACTTTATCGAGGATGTGAATAGTTTTCAGGTCCTTTGGCGACATGATATACTCATTGTCGATTTCCAGTTCAACATCACTTTCCTTGTCTTTAACAGTATAGGAGCGCCGGCAATCCTGCAGGCAGGCGCCCCGGTTGGCCGAAGTATTGTGGTTATGCAGGCTCAGGTAGCATTTCCCGCTCACAGCCATGCACAAAGCCCCGTGTACAAAAATCTCAATTTTTATCAGTTCGCCTTTGGGGCCGCGGATATCCTGTTCTTTTATCTGCCGCGTAATGGCCGCTACCTGGTCGAGGGTGAGTTCGCGGGCAGTGACCATAACATCGGCATAGCGCGAATAAAACTTTACAGCCGATATATTAGTGATATTACATTGGGTTGAGATATGAATTTCGACACCCTGCTCTTTTGCATATTCGAGNNACATCTTCAATTTCATGATCAAAAATTACCGTGTTCATGGTAAGGTAACTTTTCACATTGAACTGCCTGCATATGCGGGTAATTTTGGCCAGGTCGTCGAGCGTAAAATTTACACTGGAGCGGGCACGCATATTCAGTTTGCCTACCCCGAAATATACAGAGCCGGCACCCCCTTGTATAGCAGCCATCAGCGACTCGTACGAGCCGACCGGCGACATGATTTCTATATCGTGTAAAAGCATTTAGGGAATTTTGTGCAAAGGTAAGTGAATTGATGGGGTTGGAATAAATTAAAAATCAGAGTTCCATGTTGGTGAAACCCTGACTCTTAAAAATACTTGCGGCCTATAATTGCTTACTTGATAAAAATATAAAATTTATATCGAGACCTTGAGGCTAAGCTCCTTTAACTGATCGTCCGAAATTCGCGAAGGCGAATCAATCATTACATCGCGGGCAGCATTGTTTTTCGGGAAGGCGATATAGTCCCTTATCGACTCACTGCCACCAAATAAGGAACATAAACGGTCGAAGCCAAAAGCAATACCTCCATGAGGCGGTGCTCCAAACTCAAAGGCATTCATCAGGAAACCAAACTGGGCCTGGGCATCTTCTTCGCTGAACCCGAGCAGTTGCAGCATTTTATGTTGTAACGGTTTGTTGTGGATACGGATGGAACCTCCACCTACTTCAACACCATTGATAACCATATCGTAGGCATTGGCACGCACTGCGCCCGGGTTGGTATCGAGCAAAGGAATATCCTCGGGCTTCGGCGATGTAAACGGGTGGTGCATGGCATAAAAACGCTGGGTTTCTTCGTCCCATTCCAGCAGCGGGAAGTCGTACACCCAAAGCGGGGCAAAGGTTTCGGGATTGCGCAACCCGAGGCGGGAACCCATTTCGAGGCGGAGTTCATTTAATGCTTTCCGGGTTTTATTGGCTTTTCCGGCCAAAACAAGTATCAGGTCTCCGGGCCTGGCGTTAAAAGCATTGGCCCATTTTTTAAGTTCTTCGGGTGTGTAAAACTTGTCGACTGACGATTTCAGGGTACCATCGGCAGCATAACGCACGTAAATCAAGCCACCGGCACCAACCTGTGGTTTTTTTACAAAATCAGTAAGTTCGTCCAACTGTTTGCGGGTATATTCGGCACAGCCTTCGGCGCAAATACCTACCACCAGTTCGGCATCGTCGAATACTTTAAAATCCTTGCCTTTAACCAGGTCCGTAAGTTCCGTAAACTTCATTCCGAAACGGATATCCGGTTTGTCGCTACCGTAGTATTTCATGGCATCGGCCCAGGTCATGCGC
>DGQJ01000301.1 GCA_002389705.1 Bacteroidales bacterium UBA4417 | reverse complement strand
CAGAAACTACAGGTGCGCACCCGCACCGAGGCACTGCTCAGGTGCATGAAGTAAAAATTTCAATCCATTTTATTTTCATACGAAGGGTTAATATCACATTAAAGGGTGATTGACAGGTTTGTTTTTACTCCTGACATTTGTCATAACATCCTTTAACTGGTAATTATCAACCGTATGGAACAGCATATCCTGTTTTCTTCGCCTGATCCCTTTTACTGATCCCTGATTGCTTTATCCGCCCAAATACATGCAGGTCACCCAGTATTTCACCCATTTCATCAACTTTTCAAATTACCGGCATCTATGAGAAATCAACAAAAATCAATCTGCGCCCTAATTCTTGCCTTAATTGCATTGGCCTTTCAAAGCTGCAGGCAGTCTGCTACTGATATCAGCAGCACAATAAAGGATGCCAACCAAAAGATGATGGAGGCGTTTGCCAATGGCGATACAGCGGCTCTATTTGATTTTTACACCGCTGATGCCAGGGTGTTTCCGGCCAACAGCGAAATTATCGATGGCAAGGCAGCTATCGGAAAATTCTGGAATGCTACCCGCCAGATGGGCATCATAAAAGTGAATTTTCAAACCACTACAGCCCTGCAATTTGGCGATCTGGCCATTGAAGAAGGCAAGTATAGCCTTTTCGTTCCAAACGATATTATGGTCGACCAGGGGAAATACGTGGTTACCTGGCGAAAAGAAAATGGCAATTGGAAAGTGTACCGCGACATCTGGAATAACAGTACTCCGATCATGAAACGCGCAGCTGCAAATGATTCGGTACTTATTGTACTCAATCCTGTAAAACCAGATAAGGTAACGCAGTTTGAGGAATTTAACAAAAACTGCCTTTCTCCTGCTGGCTCAGCCACCGATCCACAGGCAAAAGCAACCGTACGCATGCAAAAACCCATCCTCAAAAATGCAGATGGCAGCTTTACCTATGTTTACCTGATGGATCCTTACAAAAGCAGCTTTAACTATGATATACACTCTACTTTATCAGCCAAATACGGAAAACAAAAAGCTGATGAATATATGAGAATGTATCTTGACTGTCTGCTTGGAGGTACCTCAAAAGCAATGCTGTTAACCGAAACAAATTGGTAAAACCCTAAAATACACACCTATGAAAACAAACCTGATCAATCGAATGTGTCGCTCAGCAATCCTCATCCTGATCTTGCTCACTGCAGGTAATTTGCTGGCCGGAGGCCCTTCCTTTAAGGAATTAAATTCGGTAAAACTTCCTTTCACGCCTTCAACCCACTGGTATACACATACCAACGACTTTAAGTTTTTCCTGTGCTCAACCAAATCGGATATGCTTATGCTCGATGGTATTACAGGAAAGATTCTCTGGCAAACTAATTTTAAAAAGGATTATAAAAACGACAAATTCGCAAACCAGTATTGGAACAAGGAAGCCAACGTGGTGCTGGTATTCGACGAGGACACCAAAAAGGCGGTGGCAACCAAGTATTTTATCGATGGCAAAACCGGCAAGGTGCTCTGGAGCAGTGATAAGTATGTGTCCGACTTCGGGCAATACGAACTCTCGGCAGGATTCAGCACTTACTACGACCCGCTGACCAATGGTGTTCTGCTGCCCACAAAGGAGAGTGTTGACCTTGTAGACGTAAATAATGGTAAACTGATCTGGTCCAAAAACATTTCGCTTACCGGCAAAGCCAAGGAATTCGATTGTTATATCATGAAATATTACGACCTGGTAAAAGTGATCACCGGCAAGGAAACCGAAACCTACCTTACTACTTCCGATGGTAAAGAAGTTACCGATATTGAGCCCTATTTCAACAAAAAGAAATTTATGGCCGACCGCCTGCATGCCACTATTATTGATCTTCCCGAGAAAAACATGTACGTGCTGATGCAGGGCGAAACCAGCAATTTTTATGCTTTCCTGGGGGCAACGCTTCCCAAGTGGAAAATGAACTTTAAAGGCTACGATGCCAAAACGGATAAGCTGCTCTGGAACAAACAATACAAAATTGCCTATGCCTTCGACTGGATCGATCTTACGCCCTTCATCAAAATGACCTACCAGGATGGTAAATTGTTTGTAGAGCACGATCCCAACGCGAATTCGAGTTCAGGATTAACGGTTTTAAACCCGGATAACGGCGAATTGCTTTGGGAAGCATCTTTTGCAACCAGCGAAATAAAAAATAATCTTACCAAAGCCTATCTCACCCCATTCCCAGCTCCCGATCCGGTTATAAGCAACGGCAAGGCTTTTGTGGTTGATAAGGCAAAAAACATTGTATCGTGTTATGATGCCGGAAGCGGGAAAAAGCTGTGGGATTCAAAAAAGTTTCCGGATGCGCAAAAAATCCCTACTCTCATTTATACTGATGAAACGGTCATCATGAGCTATGGAGGCGATGCTGTGAAATGTGTTGACCATGTTCAGAGCAGCGGACCATCAATTTTCAGGCACGAATACCTTAACAAGGATAAGTATGGCATAATTGCTTACGATGCCGCCACAGGTAAGGAAAAATGGTCAAGCGAAAGCATTTCGAAAAGTGCAAAGGATGGATTTGATTTTATAGCGGGAACACAGTTAATTGATGGCAAGCTGTTTTGTTCAACCGATAAAAATTTCTTTATTCTTGATCCCAAAAACGGCAACGTGGTAAGTAGTGTTCCGGTTTCGAAGGAAAAAGTAGGCGACGCCTGGAAAATGTATTACTTCCACAAACAGAACAAAATTATTTTGAATTGCGAAAAGGGGGTTATGAAAATTGATCCCGTGGCTGTTAAAACCGAAGGAGTGCTTAAAACTCCCACAATGGCATACTATCCGGCTTCTTACGAAATGAAGGCTGATGATCTGTATTCCGACTATGCCCTGTTTACTGATGGAAATGCTGCCGACGGAAAATTTAAGGAATTTGCAGCTATTGATCTCGACAAAATGGTAATACGCGGGCTTGAAGGTGGAGCTCTTTTGTTTTACGATATTCCACATTTTAGCGAAGGCGCCGAAATGTTTTATAAAGTTGATGGAAGTGAAATAAAATTTTATTCGGTTAAATAAATATAACAGGTTCAATACTATTATGTAAATCATAAACTATCAGGAGTTGGTGCATGGCGAAAATGCACCAACTCCCTTTTATTTTGTGCAAACAGTACCTCGGTTGTTGATACGCAAACTGATTAGCCTCATTATTCAGCAGGTTCAATAATGGATGGTGCTTCGTTCCTGGGCGAGTTTACCAGTTTCGAAACCGGGTAAGCATCCATATCTTCGGCAGCGTAAGGCCTGAGCAATGATAGGATTTCGGCCGGATCCTTACTCCTGAGCCAGGTTTTCTCATATTCACGTTTCAGGATAACCGGCATGCGGTTATGTATGGGTTTCATAAATTCGTTGGCTTCGGTTGTAATGATACTGAACGATTCAACCACTTCGCCTGTGGGCGATTTCCAGCGTTCCCACAATCCTGCCATCGCGAATAGCGCATTGCTCTTTACAAAAATCCGGTAGGGTTGTTTGCCGGNNAAATCCGTCAGCCGGCACCAGGCATCGTTTGCTGAAGAGGGGCGTGCGAAATGATGCTTTTTCAGTTATGGTCTCGGCACGGGCGTTTATCATTTTGTTGCCGATAGAAATATCTTTAGCCCAGGGCGGAATAAGCCCCCAGCGATAATAGCTGAGTTTCTGCGGTTTTTCGCCTGTTATAACTGCAAGCATTTGTGTAGGGGCTCCATTATAACGGGGTACATAAGGGGCATCGCCGCCTTCGAGCTCAAAGCGGAGGTTTAGCTCAGCTTCATTTGCTGTAAGTGAAAATCGACCACACATAGTTGCTAACATTTTTTGATGGATTAACCAGGAAGATATGTAAAAAGAGGGCTGCCTGGTTTAGAATTCAATTTCACTTGTTTCAAAAAGTTCGGCTTCAGGGTGTTAAATATACATCCTTAACCTGAACCGGCAGCCTGCAATAACTGCAAAAATATTGAATCCCTGCACTTTTCAGGCTAAAAAAAATTAGGTTGTAATTTTGTTGTGAGATTGAATTAAACGTTTAAATTTGTAGGAAGCCTGACACAAAGTTACTCTTTAGTGCGCAAGTAAATCCTTGTAGTTTCATGTTTTAACGTTCTTTTAGGTATGAAAAATTTTGCAATTATTCTTGCCGGTTGCGGTGTATACGATGGTTCCGAGATCCACGAAGCCGTAATGACCATGTATGCCGTTACGAAAAATGGGGCTGAATACCGGATTTTTGCGCCCGATATTGCCCAGCATCATGTGGTGAATCACCTAACGGGAGCCGAGATGCCCGAAACCCGTAATGTGCTTGTTGAGAGCGCCAGGATTGCCCGCGGCAAAATACAGCCGCT
>DGQJ01000358.1:9649-19441 GCA_002389705.1 Bacteroidales bacterium UBA4417 | reverse complement strand
CGCCTTTGCCCATTGCACTTTTTTACAGTGATGATTTGCACCAGGCTGAACCTGCCTCAAATGCTGCCGGGCATCGTTGTATGATAGCTGATATTTCGAAGGTCTTTGGAGGCAAAGCCCTGGCATTTAATCAAACTAACCTGGGTTGTGGCGGAGGATTGCGTTATTGCGGCTTTTCAGATTCGCTGAGGCCGGGATTCGAGTACTTTCTTTCATATGGTATTGAAGGCAGCATGGAAGGCGAACGCTATAAAAAAGACCCTGATACGGTACTTGAACTTTTAAAGCATACCCCTTCCGTTAAAGCACCGGCTACCTGGCTGATTGCCAAACCATTCGAAAAACTGGATGAAACTGACAAACCAGAAGTAATACTTTTCTTTGCTACACCCGATGTGCTGGCTGGATTATTTACGCTTGCCAATTACGACCGTAAAGATCTTTATGGTGTGAAAACACCTTTCAGTGCAGGTTGCGGATCAATCATCCAATACCCCATGCAGGAAAACAAGATGGAAAATCCCGACTGTATACTAGGCATGTTCGATATCTCAGCACGCCCGTACATAAAGGCGGGTACTTTCTCGTTTGCTATCCCCTACAAGCGTTTTGTAACGTTGGTTGGATATATGGACGAAAGTTTTCTGATTACCGGAAGCTGGCAGAAGCTTGCCAAAAGAATATAGCTGTATCGGGAAGCTATTGCTGATTCAGCTTATCTGGTAACTGATGAGTTCATCTGAAATTTTCAAAAAAGAAAAAAATGGAAGAATTAACCACTGCGCGCTGTAAAAACTGCTCAACGGAGATTGAAGGTGATTACTGTCACTTTTGCGGACAGCGATACCACGATCATAAGGAATCCTTCGGGGAACTTGTGTATGAATTTGCCAGCGATTTCCTTCATTTCGATTCCAGGTTTTTTAAAACTGTGCTTCCGCTGATATTTTTACCGGGCAAATTAACCAAAAGCTATAACGAAGGTCGTCAGCGCAGCCAGTTTCACCCCATCCGGCTATACCTGTTCAGCAGTTTTGTATATTTCTTCCTGTTTTTTACTTTCACTAATTTACATGAATCAGAAAATGCTGACAAGCAAAGTGATCTGGCCTTGAAGCAGGATACAATTCAGGTAGCCGGAAATAAATCTGATAAAGTAATTTCTGCTGCAAATGCTGATTCAGTTTCGGACAAAACACAGGCTAAACAGTCTGCAATTTCAGCTTTACATATTGATACAGTTCCATTTACACCCGGCAAAGATTCCAGCCGAAGATTTGGCCTCGATTTTCATTCGAGTGATGCCAGGCTCGATTCGATGCTTGCATATAAAATATCGCCTGAGCAATACAAAGCTTCCCAGCAAACACTCAGTAAAGAAAAGCGGGATGGTTTTTTAAGACGGATAGTCACCATACGCATCTTGAAAATGAACATTGAAGGTGCCAAAAACCAAGAGGAATTCTTAAATAAGCTCGCTGAAGTATTTCTGCACAATATCCCCAAGATGTTATTTTTCCTGTTGCCGGTTTTTGCACTGCTGCTCAAATTACTATACATACGCCACAAACAGTTTTATTATGTGGATCATGCAATCCTGAGCCTGCACTACTTCAGCCTTATTTTCCTGTTGCTCATCGTAAGCCAGTATATACTTGATGCCATTTTTGGCATCAGCACCTTTACTGCCCTGGCTACTTTATGGATTTTTCTGTACCTGTTGCTGGCCATGAAAAAACTATATGGGCAAAGCTGGAAAAAAACCATTGTAAAATATTTTTTACTCGGGCTTATGTTTTTGTTCACCGTAATGTTTACACTGCTGGCAAACCTTGCGTTCACAGCTTTCATGGTATAATCCCTTTCGGCAGCTCCCCAAAACAACTCACCGGCAGTTGTGTTATTACACTGTTTTACTTACGGTTCTCAACATGTTCAGGAATCAGTAAAACGAGACCACACATGCGTTTTCCGACTGAAAATGAAATACTTAATCAGGTATTTTTCTTCGATTCAAAGTCGGACATGCAACTTTTAGCTGTAATTTTGTACCTATACTGATGACATTCTCATCCTGATTATTCCCAAAGCAGCAGTTACACCATGAAAAAAATATTCCTTTCGCTGATTCTCACAATTTGGGTTGCAGTTGCAATGGCGCAGCAACCTGTGTTCAAAATTCATGGTAAAATTACTTACCAGGAAACAGGTGCGCCAGTGGCCGGACAGGCGGTGATTATTTCCATGGATAGCCTGGTGAATTTCAGGCATCTGAACAAAGTGCTTACCGATGCCAATGGCGAATATACTGACACTTTGCTCTATTCGCCGAGCCTTGACCAATCTAAAATACTTGTTAATACCTTCGATTGCCGCGGAGCAAATGTAACAGGCATAGGTTATATCCGTACAGGAAAGCTGGAAGAAGTGGTTAACCTGAGCATATGCGGTAATACAGAAACAAAGTGTGAAGCTTTATTCAAATTTTCGCCCAATCCTGAAAATCCGGCCGAAGTTGCATTTTACGATGGCAGCCGTTCCCTGCCGGGTGCAATCAAAATAAATTATGCCTGGGATTTTGGCGATGGAGGTTCCTCATCCGATCAAAACCCGATTCACAAATTCATAATGCCAGGTCTGTACAAAGTTTGCCTGTTTATCAGCAGTGCTGATAGCGGGTGCAATGGCAGTTTTTGCATGCTGGTTAATACTGGATATCCGGACCCTGAGCCCTGCAACGCCGATTTTTCGTGGTACCCAGGCGATTCGACAGGAGCGAAAATTATATTTGAAGCACGCCCGAATAATAGTATTGCCGAATCTTATACATGGGATTTTGGGGATGGAACCACGGCTACCGGTCCGAAAGTTTCCCATTTGTTTCAGGATTCCAGCACGGTATTTAAAATTTGCCTCAGCTATACCGACCTGGCTGCCGACGGAAACTCCTGCTCCGCTGTTTCATGCCAGGAAGTAAACATCTACAGGCCATCCCCCTGCCAAAATGCTTTCTTTTACCAGGCTGATTCCGCTGGGTTGGGATATACATTTATCGGTTGGACCGAAGATAACGCAGTAAATGACTGGCAATGGGATTTTGGGGATGGAACAACCGCCACCGGGCAAAAAGCATGGCATATTTTTGCCGGCAACAGTTCCCGTTACAAAGTATGTCTTACAACCCAAAAGTTCGCAGCCGACGGAACAGCTTGTAAATCGACCTCTTGCCAGGATGTGTATTTATATTTTCCTGAACCATGCAGCAACCATTTCGAAATTGCTTCGGCTGATAATATCACTTTTAGCTTTACTGGAAAGGTAAATGACAACAACCCGGCTGCAAACTATTACTGGAATTTTGGTGATGGCAAAAGTGCCACCGGGCAGCAGGTGACCCATACTTTCAGGGGAACAAAAGCAGAAATGTTTTATAATGTCTGCCTCACAACCCTAACAAAAACAAGCGATTCTGCCGAAGTACAGGAATGTAAAAGCATGAGTTGCCAACTGGTTTACCCGGGCAATAATATGTTTTGCCAGGCCGAAATGCGTGCTATTCCCGATTCAACAGGATATAGCTTCCGATTCGATAAACTTTCGAAAAGCAATTCTACTTTCGCAACCTGGGATTTTGGCGATGGTACGAAATCGAACGAAGCAAACCCTATTCATACTTACACTAAGCCCGGTATTTATATCGCCTGTCTTTTTATCAGCGATAGCCTGAATGGATGCCAGGATAAAACATGCCAGGAAATCTGGGTAAATATGATTCAACATGACTGCAAAGCATCTTTCAGCGCTTACCCTGTTAAAAATGCTTCCGGCGATGCTTACAGTTTTATAAATACTTCCTCACCTGGATTCAGCAACCAGTTCTGGTCGTTCGGCGACGGAGCAGTTTCGGATGAGTCAAATCCAGTGCATACCTATGCTGGTCCGGGCATTTATAATGTTTGCCTTACTATTTGGGATTCAAAATCCAATTGCAAGGATGTGTTTTGTATGGATATTTTTTACGGAAAGCAGTCCGGCGACTACATTATACCCGGTGTTGTGATGGCTGGTAATAGCCCGGCCAGCAAGGGCCTGGTATGGCTAATTGGCGCTGATAACGCTTATTACGACCAGGTTTTTACCGATTCGGCAGGAAATTTCAATTTCAGCAAAGTTCCTGATGGCACCTTTTATTTGTATGCTATGCTTACTCCCGCGTCGGACGGATTTTTCAAATATATGCCTACCTATTACCCTAATTCATTGTCATGGTTTAATGCGGCTATTGTAAAGGCCGGTGAACCGGATGCTTGGTACCCCATTCAGCTGGTATCGTCGGCTATGGAATCCGGAACGAATGGAACAGCCACTATTTCAGGATTTATTAACTGGGAAGGCCAGATAAAATCTCCAATCAGCATTCCGGCGGCCAATGTGGAANNGGGTATTATGAATTCAATAACCTTGAATTGGGAAACTACAGCCTCCATGCAGAAATGGCAGGTAAAACAACCGCTACTGCCGATATAAACCTCACAGAAAATGAATCGTTGGTAAATATTAATTTCGCGATGAATGCTGAAGCGATTATTGCCCTAAGCATGAGCAGCGACAAAAAGCCCGGCATACTCGCCGGCAATCCCTATCCTAACCCGGCAAACGACTTTTTAAATATCCGTTTGAACGTGCCATCCTCTAAAACTGCCGAAATAGAAATAATCGATATGCAGGGACGCGTTATTCATACCGATAAAACACTGCTTCAAAATAATAACCTTTTACAGGTCGAAACCGGCAACCTCAGCAAAGGCATATACATGTTGCGGATTAATATCGCAGGATATCAGCCTGTTATTCGCAGGTTTGCGAAATAATATCATGCCTTATTTACCAGCTTAAAAACGCATGCCCGGNNGAGGCGATTATCAGTTTACTGAGCAGTTAGGATTACGTTAGAACAGTGATCTTCTGATGCCATCCGGAATTTTAAGGATTGGCTCAAACACAGTAATACCAATAATAGGCAACAAATGCCGTTCACGCTTACTTTAATGCTTTGCTTCAACTTATGAATACTTTCGAAAATTTTAACCTTACGAAACCACTTGCCAATGCCATTTCCGAAATTGGTTTCGAAAGACCCACCCCTATCCAGGCTGAAGCATTTTCCGTGATTTTGTCGGGAAAAGATGTGGTTGGCATCGCCCAAACCGGTACCGGTAAAACGATGGCTTACCTGCTCCCGCTGCTGCAGAACCTGAAGTTCTCGAAACAGCTGAACCCACGTATCCTGGTTTTGGTACCAACCCGCGAACTGGTTTTGCAGGTAGTTGAAATGGCCGAAAGTATTGCCCGCAATATGAATGTGAGGGTGCTAGGCGTATATGGAGGCGTAAACATTAACACCCAGAAACAACGTGTGGCACAAGGTGCCGATTTATTGGTGGCCACCCCGGGCAGGCTTTACGACCTGGCACTCAGCGGTGCCCTGCAACTGAAAGGCATCAACAAGCTGGTGATTGACGAGGTGGATGTAATGCTCGACCTGGGATTCAGGTTTCAGCTTACGAATATATTTGAATTGCTTCCTTCGCGCAGGCAAAATATCATGTTTTCGGCAACTATGACGGATGAAGTTGCCGAATTAATTGATCATGATTTTGTTACACCGGCCAAAATTTCCATTGCCCCCAGTGGAACTCCGCTCGATACCATCGACCAGTCGTGTTACGAGGTTTTTAATTTTTACACCAAGGTAAACCTGCTGGCCCACCTCACCGCCGATAAAAGCGAATACCGGAAAGTACTCGTGTTTGTTTCAGGCAAAGCCAACTCCGACCGTGTGTTTGCAGCATTGCAGGCAAAAAATATCGCTGATATCGGAATTATTCATTCCAATAAAACACAGAATTATAGGTTTAAAACCATCAGCGATTTCGACGAGGGTAAAGTCCGGATTTTGGTAACCACCGATATTATGGCCCGCGGCCTCGACCTGGACAAGGTAACGCATGTTATCAATTTTGATACGCCCAATTTCCCTGAAAATTATATTCATCGTATCGGGCGAACCGGAAGAGCAGAACAACAGGGCAAATCGATACTGTTTTATACCGAGCACGAACAGCCGGCCAAAGAGCGGATTGAAGCACTGATGTCCAGAGAAATTCCACCCGTTGATTTCCCCGATGATGTCGAAATTTCGAACCAGAAAACCCCTGAGGAACGGGAACGTACCGGGCTGGTGAAAAACCCTTTCCGAAACGAAAAGAAAAAACCAGTGCTTTTACCTGGTTTCCACGAGAAGAAAGAAAAAAATAAGAAGACTAACCAAGGAGGTTCCTATAAACGGGAATTGGCGCTAAAATACAAGAAACCCAAAACCAAGGGCGATAAAACCTTCAATGCCCGGCATAAAAAGAAGTAAAATTAAATACAAGACACAAGCACATACAACTGTTTATCAGCCACATAAAACTGTGGCTGATTTTTTTTTGCTACTTTTTTAATAAACACGGGTTAAAAAATTTTCAAATAGCTTTTTTTATATATTTGCCCGATCATTTCATTAAAAATATGCATGCCTATTAATTATACAGAATAAACTCCCAACCCAACCAACCTCATCACAATCATTTAAATTCAGTTTTATGGCAATTGCTTTAAACCGGCCCGGAATTCATATTGACCTGGAGCAATATGGAATAAAAGGGGTCAATGAAGTGTATTACAACCTTTCGTACGAAGAACTTTTTCAGCACGAAATGGATCCTTCGCTCAAAGGATTTGAACGCGGAAAACTTTCAAATCTTGGAGCAGTAAATGTTGATACCGGTATTTTTACGGGTCGTTCACCCAAGGATAAATACATCGTACGCGATTCGATTTCCGAAAACACCGTTTGGTGGTCCACGATCGGGAAAAACGACAATAAACCCATGTCGCCCGAAGTTTGGAATCACCTGAAGTCGATTGCCCAGAGCGAACTTTCAGGCAAAAAACTGTACATCACTGACGCATATTGTGGTGCCAATCCCGACACCCGGCTCAAGGTACGTTTTATCATGGAAGTAGCCTGGCAGGCACACTTCGTTAAAAATATGTTTATCCGTCCATCGGATGAAGAACTGGATAATTTTGTGCCCGATTTCGTGGTTCAGAATGCCTCAAAAACTACCAATCCCAACTGGAAAGAACAAGGATTGAACTCTGAGAACTTTATCGCATTCAACCTAACCGAACGTATGCAGCTTATTGGCGGTTCGTGGTACGGAGGCGAAATGAAGAAAGGCATTTTCTCCATGATGAACTACTACCTGCCATTGCGCGGAATTGCCTCCATGCATTGCTCGGCAAACATGGGAAAAGACGGCGATGTAGCAATTTTCTTCGGGCTTTCGGGAACCGGGAAAACCACGCTTTCGGCTGATCCGCACCGGCAGTTGATCGGCGACGACGAACACGGCTGGGACGACGAAGGCGTTTTCAACTTCGAAGGCGGCTGCTATGCAAAATGTATCAACCTGAGCGAAGAAAACGAACCTGATATATACCATGCCATACGCCGCAATGCACTGCTCGAAAATGTTACTGTAAATGATGATGGTTCCATTGATTTTACGGATTGTTCCAAAACAGAAAATACCCGGGTATCCTACCCTATTTACCACATCGAGAATATTGTTAAACCGGTTTCGAAAGGCGGACATGCCAGCAAGGTAATTTTCCTTACAGCCGATGCTTTTGGCGTATTACCCCCGGTTTCGATCCTCACCCCCGACCAGACCAAATACCATTTCCTTTCGGGGTTTACGGCCAAACTGGCTGGCACCGAACGCGGTGTAACCTCGCCACAACCCACTTTTTCGGCTTGTTTCGGCAATGCTTTTCTTTCGTTGCATCCAACCAAATATGCCGTTGAACTGGTGAAACGGATGGATGCCGTTGGTGCAAAAGCATACCTGGTAAATACCGGGTGGAATGGGACAGGAAAACGCATCTCTATTAAAGATACAAGAGCCATTATTGATGCCATCCTCGACGGATCAATCGACCATGCCCCAACCAAAATGATTCCGGTTTTCAACCTCGAAGCCCCTACCCAACTCCATGGTGTGAACCCTGCTGTTCTTGATCCCCGCGATACATATGCTGACCCCAGGGAATGGGACCAGAAAGCCAATGATCTTGCAAAACGATTTATAGATAATTTCGAGAAATACACTGATAACGAGGAAGGCAAGCGCCTACTGGCTGCCGGACCAAAATTACCGGTGATGAGTTCAAATTAACCAACCGGAGCCAAAGACCTGCTGATGATTCTGCCAGGTTTTTGGCTCCTCTTTTTTGCCAGCAAAAATCAGGAATTTCAAGCAACATAAATAAAATGGAATGTCGCACCGGTTGCGGAGCCTGTTGTATATACCCATCCATCAGTTCGCCGATACCCGGGATGCCCGAGGGTAAACCTGCAGGAGTGCGCTGCGTGCAACTTACCGATGACTTAAAATGTGCTCTTTTTGGCGATCCTTCACGCCCAAAAGTCTGCACAGGCTTTCAGCCCGAATATGTTTACTGCGGAAATACCGCCGAAGACGCCCGAAAAATCACGGAATGGCTGATGGGAAATTTGGATAAATAGGCATTTTTCCGGAATATTTTTACATTTCATTTCACCACTTTAGGATTTAACAAAGTACAAAAATTAATTATATTAATTATATAGCGTTGAATTTCAGATATTTAAAATATTATTGTTAAAAAGTATTAAATATTCAGATAATATGTTATTTTTGTGTTCAACTATCAATCAAATAATTACTAATACCCATTACAAATGTCTACTGGAAAAGTAAAATTTTTTAATCAGCAAAAAGGATTCGGCTTTATTGTTGATGATGAAACTCAAAAAGAAGTTTTTGTACACGTAACCGGCCTGATCGACAAAATTAAAGACGACGATCTCGTTAGTTTTGAAGTTGTTGAAGATCGCCGCGGTCCCAAGGCAATCAATGTTAAGATGCAATAAATCAGCATTGAACTTCTACGAAAGCTTCCCCCTCGGGAAGCTTTTTTTTTACATTCCGTCAACATTTTACCGCCAATTGGCCAATAACTGTTGCCTGAGGTTTATTGCCCGTTTCTTAGTACTTTTGCAGGCCATTATTCCATTAATACTCCAGCAGCATTGAACTACCTCCAGGTCGACAATTTATCAAAAGCTTACGGCGAGAAAGTGC
Source organism: Bacteroidales bacterium UBA4417 (assembly GCA_002389705.1). GTDB lineage: Bacteria > Bacteroidota > Bacteroidia > Bacteroidales > UBA4417 > UBA4417. The sequence continues at coordinate 10,205 of DGQJ01000358.1, read as the reverse complement.
TTTTCCGTAACATCAGTTTTAGTATCGATAAAGGCCAGAAAGTGGCCCTGATTGCACGCAACGGTACTGGAAAAAGTTCGCTTATGCATATCCTGGCCGGGCTGGAGGCACCCGATTCGGGTAACATTGTCACTCGTAAAGACCTGCGCATCGGTTACCTGCAGCAGAATCCGAAACTCGATGAGTCGAAAACCATCCTCGATACCATTTTCTCGACCGGCACCAGCCTGATGAAAGTGATTCATGATTATGAGTTTGCACTCGACCAGGTAAAACATAATCCCGGGCCCGAAAGTGATAAGCTACTGAATCACAGCATTTCCGAAATGGATGCCACAGGAGCATGGGATTACGAAACCCGTGCCCGCGAAATACTGGGACAGTTTGCGATTAACGATTTATCACAGCCGGTGAGCAAGCTTTCGGGTGGGCAACGAAAAAAAATAGCGCTGGCCCGTACCCTTCTCGATTCGCCCGATCTGCTGCTGATGGATGAGCCTACCAACCACCTCGATTTCGAGATGATTGAATGGCTGGAAGATTACCTTTCGCGCGA
>DGQJ01000358.1:257-9643 GCA_002389705.1 Bacteroidales bacterium UBA4417 | reverse complement strand
CTGGAGAAAAAAGAAGCCAGGCAAATGGCTGAAGAAATGTCGACTGAGAAAGCCAAAAACCTGTACCGCACGGAGCTGGAATGGATTCGCAGGATGCCAAAGGCCCGGGGTACGAAATCGAAAGCCCGCATTTCGGCTTTCGACGAACTGGAAACCAAGGCGAAGTTTAAGGGTGAAGACAAAAGCATCAAATTCGGGGTTAATGCCAACCGGCTGGGAGGCAAAATCGTAGAAATTGAACATCTCAGCAAAAGCTTTGGCGATTTTAAAGCGGTTGATGATATTTCCTATATTTTCAAAAGAGGCGAAAAAATCGGGATTGTAGGACTGAATGGTACAGGGAAATCAACTTTCCTGAACCTGGTTGCTGGTCGGCTGGCACCTGATAAAGGCAAAATATCAGTAGGACAAACCGTGGTGATGAGTTATTATACCCAAAACGGGCTTGTGCTGAACGAGGACAAACGCGTTATTGATATTGTAAAAGAAGTAGCCGAGGAAATTAAACTCGAAAAAGGAAGTATGTCGGCATCGCAGTTTCTGCAACATTTCGATTTCTCGTACCCTGTTCAGCAGGCCTATTTCAGTGCCCTGAGCGGAGGCGAACGCCGCAGACTTTATCTTTTGCTGCAGCTGATCCGGAATCCGAACTTCCTGATCCTTGATGAACCTACCAATGACCTCGACATTTATACCTTGCAGGTGCTCGAAGAGTTTTTACAGGACTTTGCCGGTTGTGTGCTGATTGTTTCGCACGACAGGTTCCTGCTTGACAAATTATGCGATCATGTGTTCGTATTCGAAGGCGAAGGGAAAATAAAAGATTTTTACGGTAATTACACGGATTATTACCAGTGGCGGATAAAAGAACAAAAACTGGCCCAGCGTAATACACGGCAGCTCAAAGACGAGAAACCAGTTGCGAAAGAGAAAAAAGTCCCGTTAAAGCCTACATACAAGCAACTGAAAGATTATGAAACCCTCGAAAAACAGATCCTGGAGCTGGAAACAGAAAAGGACCAGATTATTGGCCGCATGAATTCGGGCAACGAAACCCCCGAAAATATTACAGCCTTATCCGTAAAATACAACGAACTGGTGCAGCTTATCGACGATAAAACCATGCAATGGATGGAACTGGCTGAAATTATCGAAAATGCGAAAGCTTAAGGAAAAGTAATATCCTTTTCAGGCTTCCTGCGTAATGGCCGATTTCTTATGTCTCCACGACGGTTTAATCCATGTTTTCTTTTTACCGGCTTTCCACAAAAACAAAGCAGCAGCCAGCACTCCAAAAATAACCGCCGGCAGAGAGTTTTCGGGTCCGAAGCTTCCACCTGTAAGTAGCTCATGACCATGGATCTTTGGAATTATTAAACTTTTGGATATGCCCGTTCCGGAAACTGCAGCGCCATAAATGCCCCCTTCCGAAAGATTCCATGCAAAATGAATAAATACAGGAAGCCATAAATTCCTCGAATAAATGTAAGCTGCCCCGAGCAGCAAACCTGCTTCTATAACAATGGCAACAGCCGAAAACAAAGTGCTGTTGGGATTCCCGATGTGGCCAAACCCGAATATGGATGAAGAAATAACCAATGCCCAGGCTGATCCCAGCTTCTCTTCCGATATCCTGAAAATTACCCCGCGGAACAACAATTCCTCGAACACAGCACTTGAAATGGCGACACTTAAAGCTGGCAACAAAAACGAAACCGGGTTCACCGAGATGATGGTATACGCGTTGCCCAGGTACATTACCAGGATTACCAGCGACAAAATCAGGAAACCGGTAACAAAACCTGAAATAGCGTTGAATGCAAATCCCGAGGTAGATAGTTCAGTAATGGCCCGCTTTTCATAATTTTTAAACAGATAAATGTAAGTTACCAGGGTTAATGCCGCTGTAACAACAGCAACTACCAGGTTTTTAAGCTCCTCCCCTATATTCATAAATTTTAGCAAGGCATTCGTGCCAACCTGCGCTAATAAAGCAGCTGCCACAACTGAGAGTATGCCCAAGAAAATCCGTGTAAGCGTGAAGTGAAAAAACCTGAATACTTTTGAATGATCGTTCATTGCTTGTTCCTTTGAAGTAACCTGAATAAAAAACCCCGGCATTGCTACCAGGGCTTAAAACAATGATTTTAGCGATTAGCTCTGCTGAAGCATAACCGGCATCACCAGCATGAGTATATCTTCATCCGGGTTATCGTGGTTGGCCGGAACAATGATACCTGCACGGGTCGGGCCCGAAAGCTGGAAAAGAATTTCAGGCGATTCGAGGTTGTTCACCATTTCGAGCAGGAAGCGCGAGTTGAACCCGATTTCCATATCTTCGCCCGAATAAGTGCAATTCAGGCGTTCAACACCTTCGTTTGAGTAATCAATATCCTCGGCATTCATCAGTAACTCCTGCCCGCTGATACGTAACCTCACCTGGTGCGTAGATTGGTTGGCAAATGGCGATAAACGTTTCACGGAATTGATAAACAAACTCCGATCGACTGTAAGCCTGTTGGGATTATCTTTAGGAATTACCGCATCGTAAGCCGGGTAACGACCTTCAATAAGCCTGCTGAACAGTTTCACGCCTTCGTACTCGAAAGCGGCATTGGTAACATTATAATCAACCTTTACGTTAACATCTTCAGTAACAAGCAGGTTACGGAGCACATTCAGCGGTTTGCGCGGAATAATGAACGAAGTTGAAATACCCGATTTGGCATCGTTGCGACGATAGCGAACCAGTTTATGGGCATCGGTAGCCACAAATGTCATATAATCAGGCATAATGTCGAAATACACACCGCCCATGGCAGGCCTGAGTTCGTCGTTGCCGGTGGCAAAAACGGTTTTTGTAATGCCGGCAGCCAGTATGTTTGACGAAAGCTCGAAAGTTGTGGTTTCGTCGAGTAATGGCAATTCCGGGTAATCATCAGCATTATGGCCCGTAAGTTTATATTTACCTTCGCTCGACAGAATTTCGATGCCCAAGGTATTAGTATCAATATTAAAAGTAATAGGTGCATCCGGCAGGTATTTCAGGAAATCGAGAAGCAGCTTGGCCGGTATGGTCACTTTACCGCTTTCGTCGGCCATGGAAGGTTCAAGTGTCATTACCAGTGTGGTTTCCAGGTCGGTAGCAGTAATTTTCAGCGTGGTATCGTCAAGCTCGAACAGGAAATCATCCAGTATGGGTAAGGTATTGTTCGAATTTATTACGCCATTGAGGAACTGAAGTTTCTTCAGTAAGGCCTGACTATTGATGATAAATTTCATAGATGTATGTATTTCAGTTATTTGCAGCGAAAGGTTTTGAAGTTGTAAAAATATGAATCTTAAATTAATTTTTTACATTCACGGGTACTAAGATATTAACATTAAATGAACTATTTCCGGTTTTTTTACTTTTTCCCGAAGCTGAGTTTATTTTCCTCTCCTTTAAGCAAGCGCTTAATATTTTTGTGATGTGTTAAAGGAACAAACACCGCAATAAGTGCAGCAAGTATTATGAGATACGTATTTTGTTCATGAAAAATAAAGATGGCCAGCACCGCAAAAAATATGGAGGCTGTTACCGAAGCCAGCGAAACATAACGTGTAAGAATAAAAACTGTTAGGAACCATGCCAACACCAACAGGAAAATATAGGGCGAATATAACGCAATAATTACCCCAACCAGCGAGGCAACTCCCTTCCCGCCTTTAAACCCGGTAAATACGGGGAAGACGTGACCTAACACCGCCAGTGAGCCTACTACTATTTTGTAATCGACCAATTGCGCTTCGGTCCAGGTGTCGATAGCAAACAGGTACGCCAGCATAACGGCTCCCCAGGCTTTCACAATATCAAGAGCCATCACAATAATGCCCGCTTTGGTTCCCAGCACCCGAATGGTATTGGTAGCACCGGCATTTCCGCTTCCATGCTCACGCACATCAGTGTTGTAGAACCATTTCCCGATCCATACCGCCGACGAAAATGAGCCCATCAGGTAGGCTAAAACGCCCCCGGCTACAAGAAGTAAATTTTCATTCATACGTTCTATTTTACCAACAATTCGAAATCTATACCCTGAAATTACTCATTTTGTGTTGAAACGGCAAACTTATGAAAAACCCGCAAAATTCAAGCTATCAATTATTATCTCCGAATTTCGCTTTGGCTGGGATTGGCATTATTCATCTTCGCCCGCAGCCTGCCGCATTTTACGCAGGAATGTCGATTTCTTTTCGGGCGTACCCAGGATAAACTGGTAACCGGGCTGTCCTTTCTCGCCTTTCAGCACCCTTTGTGCTTCTTTGAGCCCGGCTAGTTTATCGTTAAATGATTTGTTCGACGAAATTACTTGCATGGTCCCGTTGGAATAACTGAAAAAATACCACTGGTTTTCTTCCGGTTCAAAATACATGTTTATCAGATCGCCATTGCGCCGCTTGGCAATTTCCACGTAACCTTTAAGCTGTTTGTTCACTGATTGTTTACCCACATTGCTGATGCCAACAGGGCCTTTGCTGATATACGACCTCAGTTCCTTGTTCCAGCTCATTTGCAGACCTGTAAGAACCAGGGTATGATCGAGCACTTCGGGGAATTTCCGGTATTGACCATAGGCCGTTAATTCGGATACAATTTTATCGCCCTCGTCCCTGCCTGCAAATTCGCGCAACGAACGGGTATAGTTTGGATTAGAAACATCAATACCCTTTGCGGTTGATGCAGTTACCGCATCGGCAAATACCTTCATGGCTTCATCCTGGAAAAAGAAATCGAAGGAACTCATCATGTTCAGTGTGGCCGAATCGACAATGGAGTAGTATTTCACCTCACCGGCCGACTTCATCTGCAACTGTCCCAGGTTATTGCCGATGTTAAGTTGTCCTTCACCGGTAAGCATACACCGCACAGTGTTAAAAGCCAGTTTTCTGCCTGCAAGTTGCGGATTCCTGATTTTGGCTGAATCGGTCAGGATGTATTCGGAGGTTTTAGGATTAAAAGTGAGGTATCCCACCGATTTCAGAATATCAGGATCGGTAACATTTTCGGCCTTATCAAAAAATCCGGGTCGCACATTGGTTTCGGTGGTTGAATAATAGATGGAAGTTCGTAACTTCCCGTTACCCGTATTTTCGGTGATTTCCTGAACCGGGATCATGATATTTTTTGGATCTAGTTCGGAGAAAAGTTCAACCCATTCGTTCGAAAGGCTGCTGCAATCGTGTACAAACCTGAATCCGCCTTCAAAATAAACTTTTGTGGTGGAGGCATTTACTTCCATCCGCCCCTTGAAACGGAAGTATTTGTTCAGCATAAAATTCATGGAGTCGCTTATGGCAGCACCTGCAAATGACGATCCTTTGGCGTTCACAGTAATACTGTTCATTTCGAGGGTGGTAACATCTCCGTCGGAAGGCGTATAATCGTATAATCCCCTGGCCGTATATAGTTTACGCGATTCTATATTAACCGTTGCATTATAAAACTTGTGGTATAAACTCGAACGGTTTGCAATAATCTCGGCCTGGTTCAGCTGGGTTATCTTCCCATCCTTCCCTATGGACAACCTCCCGTTGAACGGGAAAATTGCGGCATCGGCAACCTTAATAATGCGGGCATCTTCCACTTCGAGCAGGTTGGTGGTCAGGTCGTAGAGTGAGTGCAACGCAAAGAAACTGATGGAATCCTGTTTGGGATCCGTTGAGGTATACACTTCGCGCCCAGGGTTGAAATCAACCAGTTCCTTGGGCGTCATCTGCAGGTATTTTTCGCGCGAGAAACTGGTCTGGTTGTTCAGCCTGAATTGTTTTTTATCCATCAGCCAGTCGAAACCCGTTACAACACAACTGTATTGTATAAACGGGAATTCCATCAGCGCGCCTTTTCCGATCGCTGTAAAATGGCCCTCACGGGTTGCAAAATCAATTTCGGCCCGGTACACGTGCACCCTGAGCGCTTCTTTTTTACGTTCGTCAGTAAACAGTTTAAAGTCGGAGGTATCGGATGTAAATGAATTTGGCCTGAATTTATAGTTTTTAGAAATTACGTCGGCATCTTCGAACGAAAGTTTTCCGCTGCCTTTCAGCCCGGTTGGGGTAACATCGAGCACACCGTAAAGCCTGGCTTTGTTATTAAACATGGCAATGGAATCGTTTTTCTGGTTCTGCACGGTCATCAGGTCGTTGGCAGGCGTCCATTTTACGATGGCATTTTTAGCCCTGGCATCCGGAAAATTATATTGCAGGGTATCAGTTGCCAGGTCGAAACTTTTAACTTTAGCCGTTGTTGAATCAGGCGCAAAAAGGTAATCGTCCGATTCGGTAACCGAGGTCAGGTAAGTAAGCCGGCCTGAACCCCGGAGCCCTGAATTGCTCAATCGAAGGGTATCAGAGAATGATCCTTTGCCTCCATAAACAGGTAAACCGGGCTCCCGGATCACACTGTTGAATCCCAGTGAATAATCGCGCTGTACCCTTATAATTTCATCGATATCGGGAAAAATTCCGGCCGAAACCAGTTTCCCTGCAAACTGAAGGTCGCCCGGGGGAAGTGAGTTTACGCTGTCAAGCGTAAAAGGGTTAATCTGGAAATAGAAATTTTTCCGCTTATAAATACCGTTAACAATATCCTTCCGCTCGAAATACACATAGCTTGTATCCTTGCTCATGAGGATCGGGTACTGATGCAGCATCTTACGCCCCGATTTGCTGTCGGGCGCATCAATCAGCAGGTCGCCGTTCATATTGGCGATTACGTTTTTAACCCTCACAAAAGGCCTGTATCCGTTGGCATCCATTTCCCAGGCCGGCACCACCATCATTGCCGAATCGATTTTTGGCATACTCATCGAAAACTTATCGTACTGAAAGGTACATTCGTTGGCCAGGAAATCGAATAATCCGGCATGCACACGTCCTTTAAAAGAGAAGTCGCGGTTTTTGGTGACTATTACTTTGCCATCGCGCGGTGCAACATACACATATTGCGAATCGCTGAGCATTACCTGGTTAACCCCTTCGATAGAAAGGCGCATGGTTTTCAGATCGAGCTGGGCATTTGATCCTTTTTCAACGTACGATTTAAACTGGATGATATCACTGTCTTTCACTCCCGATCGGGCAGCCAGGTACTCATTGAGCCTTGGCCTGACTATGGCAAATTCATTTTCGATCTCATAGGTCAAAAAGCCGGAATTTGCCAACTTAATAAGCTGAACCTTAATTTGCTCGAAAGGCTTTTTCGCCCACTTGGCGTAATCCTCGGCATAAAACCTGTCGGTATTTCGGCGACGCACATATGCCGAAACCAGCATGGCCGGATTCATATCATCAATACCCTGCATCTTGTCGAACCGGTATGCCGAAAAATAATCGGACGATTCAAAAAGGGCTTCGCTCTTGGTCCGCATTCCCTTAATATCCTCGAAACTCATAATATCTTCGTTCAATTTCCAGTAAACAGCCTCATTGTACATATCGAGGCGGTGGTAACTGTTAAAAAACGGGCTTTGTCCAAGGCCTTCCTCACCCCGGCTCATCATCAGTTCGTCGTTGGCAAGGTTATATTGCACCCGTATTGCCGGGTGAAAAATGGAATCGTTTTCAAGAAATATCAGCGCCGAGGCATTTGCCGATACAAATTTGTCGGGCATGATGGCAAACTCGGTTGATTTTAACGACATGAAAGGCTTACTGTTGTGCTTAATCTCGATACGCGCATACCCGTCGGAAGCAGGAGTACCCAGCACCCTGGCTCCCTGCAGGCTGAAACCGCCAAAAAATTCAATGTTTTTAAACAGGTTGATATAAACCTGGGAACCTTTATACATTGAAAATTTCGGGAAGGTTGCATTTTTGGGATTTACATCCACCATGGCTTTATCCTCGAGTTTGCCTTGCAGCAACTTCTTAAAATATCCCCCATGGTAAAACATCACCGAATCGGCGGAATAAGTGAGCGATCGTGTATCGATTGAATATCCGGCCAGTTTAGCATAAACCACCTCGCGGCCCAGGCCCGTCCGGTCCCAGTAAACATTGCCGCCTTTCCCTTTCCAGGTTTGGGTTAGGGGATAAAAATTNNACCGAGTCGAATGCAAATTTGTAAGTGCCTTTACGCACATACCAGGCCTCTGAATTCGATTTCATAAATGCATTGCTGCTGATCAACAGATCGGCCTGGGTAAGGTACCGGAGCAACGTACGCGAGGGAGTTTTCGACTGAAGGCAGTAATTTACACTTTTATGCAGCAGGTCGAATGTTGAAGGCTGCGAACTTTGTTTTACCAGCGTGGTTAATACCTTAAAATACAACAGGTAATAAGGAGATACTTCCAGTTTCCGTTCACTCAATGCCATGCAAACTGCCAACGCCTGTTTTTTCTGGGCATGGGCAAGCAGGTTCGAAGTCCATTGGTAAGTAAAAGCAGATAAAACAAGTTTGGCTTCAGCCGCGTCAGCATCACCAACTTTCTGGAACTGCTGGGTGAGATCGCTGATAAATTTGGAAGTATCGGCCGAAAAAGCAGCGGATTGCTCCTGCGCTCTCAACTGGCTAGCGAAAAGAAGCAGGCAGAAAAAAGCAGCAAAAGCAATCCGGTTTTTCGATATTCTGATTTTCATTCTTCGTGTAAACAAGGCTTCAACAATTTAAAAAATCCTGCCAATATCAGCCAGCCCGATTTATTAACAGAATGACGCTCAGCAGGCGAAACAGGCAGCAGTCCAGTTGTTCTCCATCTTTTTCGATACGAGTTTCAAACCGCATTCAGCGGCTTTGGCTTCTNNAACAACGAACTGTCACCTAAAAGAACTTCGATACCGGCAAAATTATTGCCTTTCACATTCTCCAATGCATTATTAAATGCCCATTCGTCGTTATCGTAAGCGGCAACCGGCATTGCGCCTCGCATGGATGCAAGTATTGCCAGCACGGCAGTACCTGAGCCCATATCCAGCAGCGATTTCCCGGCAACATTGGTTTCCATCACATACCTGATCATGAGTTTGGTAGTTTCGTGGTGGGCGGTACCAAACGACATTTTAGGCATAATCACGATGTCGAATTCAATATTTTCGGGTTTCGGATGAAACGGGGCGCGAACCATGCACCGCCCATCGATAAGTACAGGCTCGTACTGGCTTTCCCAAACTGCATTCCAGTTCTGGTCGGCAATATTCCTGACCGTAAACGAACCAAGGAATTCAGCATAATCATCAGAAGCCAGCTTCGAGGCTAACCTGGGCGTATACAAAGGTGCCTGGATAAATGCCGACACAGTGCCATCCTCGTTCTCGGTAAAACTTTCGAAACCGTCATCGGCAAGCAAGCCGATCAAAATTTCGGAAGTATGCTCGCCTTCGGCAGGGTGGCATATCAGTTCAAT
>DGQJ01000358.1:0-134 GCA_002389705.1 Bacteroidales bacterium UBA4417 | reverse complement strand
GGCTCGTATGCAATAACTACTTCTTTGATTGCTTCGTTGCCGAGGTGAAACAAGGCTTCGCTTACCTGGTTTTTCACTACTTCAAAATGTTTTTCAGCCTGGCGTTCAGCAAGAACTTCGCCACAGCAATAAAT
>DGQJ01000290.1:3236-7352 GCA_002389705.1 Bacteroidales bacterium UBA4417 | reverse complement strand
ACATAATACAATACTTCATCCGAATCGACATTGCTATGGTTATACGGAGCCGGAATTGAAAGCGGATGATAATCATAAAGCCTGGGAACGAAAGCGCACATTACAAAGTTATTGGCTTCGAGGGTCTGGTGAACAGGCGGCGGCTGGTGCAGTCTTCCGGTTATGGGTTCAAAATCGTGGATCGAAAATGCCCATGGATAATGGCATCCGTCCCATCCAATCACATCAAAAGGATGTGTGGCAAAGTGATAGGGAAAAATCATGTTGCCTTTTTTTATCAGTACTTTGAAATCCCCTTTTTCGTCGTGAGTCAGCAGGTTCTGTGGAGTGCGGATATCGCGTTCGCACAAAGGGGCATGCTCAAGCAACTGCCCGAAATGATTCACATAGCGTNNTGAATGGTGTAAATGATTCAACAATTAAAAGGCGGTTTTGCTCTGTTTCAAATACAACCTGGTAAGTTACGCCACGCGGAATTACCACATGGTCGCCATATCCGAAGGCGATTTCGCCATACATGGTATGCAAAACCCCTTTTCCTTCATGGATAAACAAAAGCTCGTCGGCTGAAGCATTCCGGTAAAAATAGCCGTTCATTGATTTTCGCGGTGCTGCCAGCGAAATATGTAAATCAGCATTAACCAGCACAGGCATACGGCTTTGCAGGTAATCGTCCTGTGGTTTCACAGCAAAACCTTTCAGGCTGCGGTGTTGCGTGTTGTTTTCAACTGCAATTTCGGGAGCCACCGAATAAGCTTCATCAACAGCCATAACCATGGTAGGTGGATGAACATGGTAGGTAATAGAATAAGCATCAGAAAATCCTTCGGTACTTACCAGCTGTTCTGCATAAAGTCCGCCATCGGGTTTACGGAATTGGGTGTGGCGTTTTGGCGGGATTTTTCCCAATTTGAAATAATATGGCATAGTTACTTCGATTGAAGTATAAAACAGAAGTGAAATTGAATTGTATCAAAGATAATAAAACCATAGATATTCCGGGATTGTTCAAATAAAAATCAGGCCGGGTTATTGATCGCCGGCAAGGTTGAGGCGGCTGCGTTGTAAATGGCATACTTTTGGTTGTTACCTGAAATATGTGTTTGTCATTTGCTGCTTTTAAAAAAATACCAAGGCAAGCATTTTAAGGTCACATTACCCTGGAAACACAAATATTACTTTTCGCGTTCAGGCTTATAAACAATCATAAGGTACCTGCACCGGATCGTCAGTTGCACAATATTAAAATTATACAGCTATGATGGCTACGCTCAAATTCCCCGTCCTTGGATTTACAGAAATCCGTCTGATCATCAAACATGAGTACAAATGGCTGGCTGAGCTTGTTGGGGCCGACCTCGAAATTGAGGTTTCGGAGGACGAATTCGTTTTTAACTAAATTCTTCCGGTATCNNGGTTTACATTGGAAACAATTCACGGATTCGCTTTTCCCTGAATGAAAAAATCCCGCGCACTTTTCTTTTAACAAATAAATGGTCGGCCAGCATCCCCAGAACACCGAAAGGTACCCGGTAATGCAGGATGTCGCGCATTTCAACGCCACCTTCTACTTCCCTGAAATGATGCTCATGGTGCCAGATGCGGTAAGGACCGCGACGTTGCTCATCAACAAAAAACAATTTTTCGCGAACATGTGTAATTTCTGTTACCCAGTTCAGTTTAATTCCTGAGATAGGGCTTACTTTATACATAATAAACATCCCGGGGTACATCTCCGGCTGGGGTGGTGAGGTAATGATAAACCCCATCTCGGGAGGTGTTATTTTCGACAGGTTTTCGGGTGACGAAAAAAAATCCCAGACTACATCGAGCCTGGCAGGAACAAATTGGGTAAACTCAAACCTACGCATTGTTTAATATTTGATTTAAAATATTAAACAATACTTGGGTGTAATAGTTTTACAGAAAAGATAAATTGGAATATTTTTGGATAATCTTATTAACTGCCATTTGCTAAAAGAAATTCAGCCGTGCTTCTGATTTCAACAGGTCGAGCGCGTTTTTAACAGCCGATTGCGTGGCATCCATATCATCTAACAGTATCATACTTGCCAGGTCAGCCGAAGTAGCTTCAGTGTTTAATTTCATAGCAGCAGTATTAATCCGTTTAATGGTTTCTTCACGCGCATTGCGAACCAGCTCCCAGGCTTTGGCCGAAACGTAGAGCTGCTGCGATAAATTGTGATCGAACTCCGAACGCACTGCCTGAACCAGTGCCGACTGAAACTGCGATGCCGACATGCCAGGCATGTTGTTACGCACCAGCAAGCCCGAGGGTTCAATACGCTCGAGTAACAAAACAAGTCTCTCGTAAGCCTGCATCCTGACAGGAAGGCTGATTTTCTGAACATCAAGCCGCATCTGAAGCTGGGTTTTCTCTGATTCCTTATCCAGGAACATTTTTAACAGGTAATAAGCAGTAGCCAGCACAATAAGTGCAGGAACCGTATATTTCAGTAATTCCGATAATGCTATCATAGAAGTTAAATTTACTGGCAAATTTCGTAAAAATAAGGAACAGATTACACGAATGGTTTTTAAAATCAACTGCCTTATGGTTATAAATATTTGAGATGCTGATTATAAGAAGAATGTAATGCTATTATTACAACGGTTGGTTGAAACATCAGTAAAATTCGGAAGCCCGGGTTAACGGGCGTTGTTCAGATTGCCATCCGAAAATAGGATTGCAAACAATTCGGTATATATTTGATGCTGTTATATTTTTTCTACTTTTGCAGCAGTGTTTTTAAAACCTCAACCAATGAACTACTTGTCCGACAGGATTAACCTGCTGTCTGAATCAGAAACGCTGGCAATGNNAGCCGCGAGTTGCGTGCCCAGGGTTTTGATGTGATCAACCTGAGCATAGGGGAACCTGATTTCGATACTCCTGATTATGTGAAAGAGGCAGCTAAAGAAGCGATTGACCAAAACTTTTCTCATTACACGCCCGTTCCCGGCTATCCCGAATTGCGGCAGGCTATTACTCATAAGCTTAAACGCGATAACCAGCTGGTGTATGCTCCTGAACAGATTGTAGTTTCAACCGGAGCCAAACAATCATTAGCCAATGCATTGCTTTGCCTGGTTAATCCCGGCGATGAAGTTCTGGTGCCGGCTCCATACTGGGTTTCGTACAAGGAAATGATCAAGCTGGCAGCCGGCAAGGCTGTGTTCATCGAAAGCAATGTGCTGTCGGACTTTAAAGTTACTCCTGAGCAGATAGAAGCCGTCATTACTCCGCGCACCAAAGTATTCCTGTTCAGCAGTCCATGTAATCCGTCGGGAACTGTTTATACACATTCCGAACTCCAGGCTTTTGCCGAAGTTTTCGCTCGCTATCCCCATGTTTTCATCATTTCTGACGAAATTTATGAAAACATCAACTTCAGCGGCCGTCATCATAGTATTGCTGCATTCGATGAAATTTTCGACAGGGTGATCGTGATTAACGGGCTCTCGAAAGGATTTGCCATGACAGGCTGGCGGCTTGGGTATATGGCTGCCAATCCTGTTATTGCCAAGGCGTGTGATAAACTTCAGGGGCAAATCACTTCGGCTACCTGCTCCATTACCCAGCGCGCTGCTATCGTCGCTATGAATACCGATCCTGCCGAAAGCGATGATATTAAACGAATGGTTGATGCTTTTAAATATCGCCGCGATTTGTCAATAAGCCTGTTACGCGAAATACCGGGTATAAAATTAAACCTTCCGCAGGGTGCATTTTACTTATTTCCCGAAGTTACAGCATTTTATGGTAAAAAAGATGGCGATCGTGTAATCCTTTCAGGTTCTGATCTCTGTGATTATTTGCTCGATACCGCCCACGTTGCTATGGTTGCCGGTGCCGCGTTCGGGTCGCCCGACTGCATCCGTTTTTCATATGCCACTTCCGAAGATAACCTGCGCGAAGCCATCAGGCGTATTGCCGAGGCGCTCTCGAAGCTTAAAAATTAACCACAGGCATAAATCTTAAATATGCCATTAAATAATTGAAAGTATGATTGTTACTGAAGCGGAAATTACGAAGTTATTCGAAAAATTTTGTTCAAGCCGGGTGCTCGTAATTGGCGATGTAATGATTGACGC
>DGQJ01000290.1:0-3205 GCA_002389705.1 Bacteroidales bacterium UBA4417 | reverse complement strand
TGTTGAAAAATGCAGGCCTTTCGGATGCAGGAATCATCAGGAGCAACAGCCGGATTACTACCACCAAGTTCCGTATTATAGGCAACCGCATGCAGATGCTTCGTATTGACGAAGAAATGGATACAGACCTGGATTCTGAAGATACCATTGCCCTACTTGATCGCATTTCAGGTTTGCTGGCCACCCGTAAACCGGATGTAATTATCTTCCAGGATTATAATAAAGGTGTACTTACGCCTGAGGTCATCCATGCAGTTTCCATGATGGCCGCAGAAGCAGGAATTCCGGTAGCTGTCGATCCCAAAAAGAAGAATTTTACAGCTTACAAAGGCATTACCTTATTTAAACCCAACCTGAAAGAAGTAAGTGAAGGATTGAAATCTGATGTAAACCCTTTGTCAGTCGAAAGTCTTCAGCAAGCTGCCGATGCATTACATCTGAGCCAGGATGTAGGTATGGTGATGATCACTTTGTCAGAACATGGGGTTTTTATCAGTACGAAAAACCAATCAATGGGCGATGTTTCGGCCGTAATACCTGCAGTTTTACGTGATATTGCTGATGTTTCGGGAGCGGGCGACACGGTAATAAGTGTCGCTGCATTGTGCCTGGCAGCAGGTACGGATCCCATATTTTTGGCATCATTATCCAACCTGGCCGGTGGGCTTGTTTGTGAACAGCCTGGCGTTGTGCCTGTTGATAAATTCAGGCTGATGGCCGAAGCCTATACCGAAGAATAGCGTTATTAGCTCCCAAGCGCGCATTTGCTCGGGTTTCCTAACAAAAAAATCAATTTTTCGAATGAGCAAACCTCCAGTAACTCAAGCACCGGGCCGCAAAGTGCAGGTTCAGGCCATGTTTAATGATATAGCGTTACGGTACGATTTATTAAATCACCTGTTATCGATGGGCATTGATAAAGGATGGAGGCGCAAACTGGTGAAACTTATGGCGCGCGATAATCCCGCCCGTATTCTCGACCTGGCCACCGGTACTGCCGACCTTGCCATTGCCGCATCAGCGATTCATCCTCAGCACATTACAGGTACCGACATTGCTGAAGAAATGCTGGCCATCGGGAAAGAGAAGGTGAAAAAACTCGGACTCGAGGGCATGATCACCTTGCTGAAAGCCGATTCGGAAAACCTCCCGTTTGCCGATGCCGAATTTGATGCCGCCATGGTGGCTTTTGGCGTTAGAAATTACGAAAATCTTCCCAATGGATTGAAAGAAATGTGCAGGGTGCTGAAACCAGGCTCTCATGCTTTTATCCTCGAGTTTTCGAAGCCCAAAAAATTTCCGGTGAAACAACTGTTTGGTTTTTATTCGCGTTTCATCCTGCCTTTAATTGGCCGTATGGTTTCTAAAAACAGCACCGCATACACTTACCTGCCCGAATCGGTAGCTGCATTCCCGCAGGATGAGGTTTTCCTGCAGCTTATGCGCGAAGCAGGTTTCAGTAAAGCAGAATTTAAATGCCTCAGTTTTGGAATTACAAACCTGTATATCGGGCAGAAGTAAACCAGGGTTTGATTATCATTAATTTAAATCAGTGACCTCATTCGAATACTAAACCCCGACTTGTTCCGTTTTGTATTTTTATCAATCTTTTTTCATGCTCCGTACCAGAAAAATCTTCCTGATGGTTATCCTGCTCTGTGCAGCAGGTGAGGTATTTGCCCAGTCGAGGCTGGTTCCGAACAAACCCGAGTATGACCAGGATCCATATCATTTTGGCTTTCTGTTAGGGGTGAACGATATGTTTTTCAGTATAAAAACATACCCCGATTTCCAGGATAAGATGTACTATAACAACAATACTGCTGGGGCCGATGATGCCCAGCAGCAAATACCGGATCAGCTCAGCGATTCTGCTATGTTATACAGTGTCGAAGCTACTCCAACCCTGGGATTTGTGATTGGAATCGTGAGCAATCTTCGCCTGGGTGAATATTTCGATTTGCGGTTTACACCTTCACTCACTTTCGGGCAGCGCGACCTCAATTATACGCTTTATAATTTTTACCGTAAAACAGCGCCTGAATTGCTTCCGGTAACCAAAAATATTCAGTCGACATTTGTGGAGTTCCCGCTTTGGGTGAAATTTAAAGGCAAACGGATTCATAATGTGCGGCCATACATCATGGCTGGCGGGAAATACTCATTAGACCTGGCATCGAATGCAAAAAAGAAGGCCGATAACAGCAGCGCTTATGTGTTTATCAACCGTAAAGATGTGTATGCGCTTGGAGGAGTAGGTTTTGACTTTTATACTGCGTACTTTAAATTTGGTACCGAAATCTCTATGTCGTACGGATTATTCGATGTGCTGAAAAGGGACAATACCATTTACACCGGGGGCATTGATAAACTGAGCTCTAAAATTTTCCAGATATCGTTTACATTTGAATAATTTTGCAACTCCTGGTCCAAACATTCGCAACGGCGAACTGTTACTTTCCGGAATCATTGTTTAAATAGCCGGGCTGATGGTCCACCAAATTCCCATTAAGAAACTTCATGCGTAAAGAAATTGAAATAGCCATGACCCCGAAGCAGGCATCCGATCCTTCGGGGTGGAAAACTGCGTTTGCGCATATTTTGCATATTCAACCCGGGCGTATCAAGCACCTGAACCCGATTCAGCGTGCTGTTGATGCCCGTTCGTCGAAAGTAAAAATCAGGTTGAAAGCTGAATTGTTTATCGACGAATTACCCAAAGACCTTCAGAAATTTACACGCAAAACCTACCCGGATGTCAGCCGTAAGATACCAGTAATTGTGGTCGGGGCCGGGCCTGCCGGGTTGTTTGCCGCGCTTACGCTCATCGAAAACGGGATGAAACCCATCGTGATTGAGCGTGGTAAAGATGTAAAAGCCCGAAAATTCGACATTGCCCAAATCAGCCGCGAACACATCGTAAATCCTGATTCGAATTACTGTTTTGGCGAAGGTGGAGCAGGTACTTTCAGCGATGGGAAATTGTATACCCGCTCGACCAAACGTGGAAATGTGAAGGAAATTCTTTCGGTGCTGGTGTCGCATGGCGCTTCCGAAGATATACTCATCGACAGCCATCCCCATATTGGTACCGATAAACTGCCTAATATTGTTGCCGCCATGCGCCAAACCATACGCGAAGCCGGTGGCGAGATATATTTTAACCGCAGGGTTTCGGATATCATTATTCAGAATGGGAAGGTGA
>DGQJ01000317.1 GCA_002389705.1 Bacteroidales bacterium UBA4417 | reverse complement strand
ATACAGCCTAGACTTTTTCGTTCTTTTGTGTCATGACAAAAGAACAAAATCAAAATCAAGATAAAATTAAACTTAAGGCGGTTCTATTTCTCAGCACATCAAATTAATATGTAGCCGAATTCTTTTACAGGATCATGGGCAGCCAGGGCCGCCTGAAGGTGATGGCTATTGACGGGATAAGGTTAATACACCCTGATTATTTAAAAATACTGTTACCCTGGTATACCGTTGCTTGTTGGGTGCTGCATGAATGACGATTCAGGTTAGCAAAACTGAATATTATAGTAAGATTGTAAAAAAGTCCAAACCGGTTACTCCCTGTTTTGTGGCCTGGAAAAATATTTTTGTAAATGCGACTGGTCTTCATCCTCCAGGAATGAGCGAACTCCGGCTTTCTCCGCAATCCGGATCATTTCGGGCATCGACTTTACATTGAGTTTTTCGCTGATACTCTGCCTGTGGTGTTTCACGGTTTGTTCGGCAATATTGAGTTCCGAAGCCACCTGTTTGTTCAGTAAACCACTCATGCTGTACCTGAGCACTTCCAGTTCGCGCGAGGTAAGCAGGCTTATGAGTTGCTGTGCCAGTTGCGATTCGTCTCTTTGCTGCTTCAACTGCCGGCTCAGTGAGAGGGCTTCATTTATTGAATTGAGTAACTCCTCCTGGCTAAATGGCTTTTCAAGGAAATTAACGGCTCCTTTTTTTAAAGCCCTTACGCTCATTTGTATGTTGCCAAGTCCGCTAATAAATATGATGGGCAGTATGGAGTGGTCAGTAAAAAGTTCTTCCTGCAGTTCGAGGCCCGATTTCCCGTTGAGGTTCACATCCAGAACCAGGCAACCGATACCAGTGTATGTGTTTCGCGCTAAGAACTCCTCCGAACTGCTGAAAATTTCTACCTGGTATCCAAAGGATTCGAGGTAGGCAGAAAGCGCCTGCCTGATGGATTCTTCGTCGTCAATAATGAAGATGGTTTCAGCCTGCGAATTCATTTTGCCTTTTATATGCCTGTTGTTTCATCTACGAAAATTACCGGGTGCTTCAAAATTAGTGAAAATATGCCACACGGTTTGGTTTATGATCTTAAATATTGAAAATGCGCTATGTGTTTTTAACTTTTAAGCTGAAAGAAAATTCCGCGCCCCCGCCTGGCAGGTTAGAGGCAAAAATTTTGCCCCCATGGTTCTCAATGATAGTGCGGCTTAAGGCCAGCCCGATTCCGAATCCGTTCTGTCCCGAGGTAATAAAGGGGTTAAAAATGCGGTCTTTAATTTTTTCGTCAATACCGGGCCCTGTATCGCTTACGGATACTATGGCCCAATTTTCATCTTCTTTCAGTGTAATTGTAATCCTTCGTTCGCCGGAAGTCGTTTTTAACATTGCGTTATTGGCATTCGAAATAAAATTAAGCAGCACCTGCTGAAGCTGGATCCGGTCGCCCGAAACAAACACTGGTTTTTCGGGTACAGAAATGTCAACTGAAACATGATGCTGGTTAATATCAGGGAAACATAACCTGACTGTATCATGTATTACATTGTTGAGGTTCATATTTTCCTTTTCGCGGGATTCGAGTTTCATCAGGCTCCGTATACTGCTGATAATGCCGCCGGCCCGTTTATTATCTTTAATAATATGATCCAGGATGTCGTTAATTTTGTCCAGGTCAGGATTTTCCGAATTAATCCGGCGCTTTACGGCCTGGGTATTGTAAATGGTGGCTGTAAGCGGTTGGTTAAGTTCGTGCGATAAGGAAGCTGTGAGTTCCGACATGCGGTGTAACCTTTCTTCCCTTATAATTTTACGATACAGGAATTCGGCTTCGGCTTTTTGATTCATGATTTCCTTTTGCCTGCGGTTAATCCTGAAAAGATAAACGATAAGGATACTTTCGAGAATTATAAACAGCATTACTGCCAGAATCTGCCATTTGTATACATCCAGAAAATCTGTATCCTTGTACATTATCTTGCTCCCTTCAGGTATGGCAGGTGAATTTTCAATATTCCAGTGTTTTAACTGACGCAAGTCGAACAGATACTCGTAAAAATCAGATTCTGTAACTTTTACCAGGCGCGGATTTCCTCCGTTGAGTATATACACAGCTGCTTTGCCGGCAGTTTCGGCAGCCTTCCGGAAACTCAGGATATATCCTCCTATAGCACCTTCGCCAAAACCCATATCGGTGTAGGCAAAAACCGGCACATTGCAAGCTTTGCTTATTAAACGAAAACTTTCATAATTATAATAAGG
The DNA here is from genome assembly GCA_002389705.1 of Bacteroidales bacterium UBA4417. Classification (GTDB taxonomy): domain Bacteria; phylum Bacteroidota; class Bacteroidia; order Bacteroidales; family UBA4417; genus UBA4417. Next base: position 3,925 of record DGQJ01000317.1, on the reverse strand, counting down.
CAGCTTACGGCTATCCATAACAAACGAGGAAAGCATAACAATGCTGTTAGCCTGCAAATTACGAACCTTCTTCAGCACCTCATCCATGGATATATCTGTAAAAAATATAACCTTTTTGTTGTGTTTTATTTTAGCTGCTTCCTGCTGCGACATAAGCAGAAAAAGGCTGTCGGATTTAGCAACGCCACAGATAAAGTAAACATTCGTAGCCCTGGGGAACAAATCCATGGCCAGGTGCAGCGTGCGCCCGAGGTTCAGTTTCAAACTTACTAAAGCGGTTTTATCGTTGGGTGCTAAATCATATTTCATTCCATACCGGCTCAAGTCATAATCAATAGTTACCACAGGCAGCTTCAGCAAATAGCTGTCAGCATGCTTTTTAATGGTGGATGCAATATCAACACCTACACAAATCAATAAATCGAGCTTGATGCTTTTATACTTCTGGTTGTATATGTTAAATCGTTCCTGGGGGTATGCATCTTTGGGGTAGTGCTCCAGTTCGAGGTATTCGCTGTGCAAATTATAACCGGTACCATATTCATCGTCCAGTTTCTGCCTGATTCCTTCAATTAAAAGCCTGTAGGCCGGCGTACTGGGCGATTGAGCAAAAATGATGAGGATGTTTTTTTCAGACTTTCCGACAATTGAATGAGCATGGGCAAAACCTGAACAGAAAAAAGTAAGATATGCAATAATTAAAAATGCTTTATGGCAGCAAACCGGGAGTTTTAATCCTGAAATTACTTTGTTGCAGGAAAAACCTGTTTTCAGTTCAAAACCCTGCATTTCGCAATTTATTTAAGGGAAACAAAAACAAATATATAGAATAAATTAATATTTATAAGAATTGAAGCTATTTTTGGGGCACGAACTTTAACCGGCATCCCGAATAGGATTGTGATATTCGACTGACGACGGGAAAAGTTGCATTATCAGACTTATATCAATAAAACTACTCTCCGGGTATTGAAATGCAATAAGGCTGCCGGTTACATCTGAAATATAGAGATTAATAGGTGTATCAAGAACACATTCGACTTTCGGTTAAAATTACTCATAGCAGGATTTGGCTACATTTTATACCAAATGGTGTATTATTTGCCGTGTTATCAAGTCCTGCAAAAATTTCGTCCGATTTTGTTTTCCTCCCGGCCAGGTTTGGCAGATCAGCAACTAACTAAGGCGAAATTCTCATACTTATTTTGCAACCACCGTAAAATTATCCATAAGCCTGATATCTTTGCTCGACGCGCCAATCATAATGCGGAAATCGCCCGGCTCAACAACCCATTTCATGTTTTTATCAAGCAATTGCAGGAGTTCGGGTGTAATATCGAAGGCTACTTCTTTCATTTCGTCCGGGGCAAGGCTTACTTTTTGAAATCCTTTCAACGCAATACCAGGTTGCGATACCGATGACAGCAGGTCGCGGATATAAAGCTGAACCACTTCGTCACCAGTATATTTGCCGGTATTTTTAATTTTACAAGTCACGGTGAGTTTCCCATCAGTAGTGATTTGCTTTTGCGAAAATTTCAGGTCCGAATATTCAAAAGTGGTGTAACTAAGCCCATATCCAAACGGGAAAAGCGGCTGACCCGTTAAGTTATTGTAATCGTCGCCACGGCCTGTAGGTTTGTGGATGTAAACCAAGGGCAACTGTGCTTCATGCATAGGGAAAGTGATAGTTAATTTCCCTGAAGGATTGTATTTCCCCAGTAAAACATCGGCAACTGCATTACCCCCTTCTTCGCCCGGATACCAGATATCGGCAATAGCATCTACTTTATCAATCCATTTATTCATGGTAACAGCACTACCGCCCGAAAGCAAAACTATAAGAGGTTTGCCTGTGGCCGCCACAGCTTCAATTAACTGTTCCTGTTTCCCCGGCAGGCTTAGCATGGCACGGTCGCGGAATTCGCCTTCCTCTATACCAACGGTTAAAATTACAACCTCCGCTTTTTCAGCTGCTGCAACAGCTTCGCTGATCTGTTTCTGCCATAAATCGTCAACACCAATGTTCCATATCAGCCGGAAACGGGCAGTTCCTGAACTTTCGAAATATTCGATGCGGATATCGTACGATTTTCCTTTTTCGAAGTTAAAATCAACTGTTTTGGTACCATGAGAAACCTTTTTCCAGTTATCAATCAAAAGTATATTATTGATATACAAGCGGTAACCATCATTTCCCTCGATTCCAATTTTGAATTTTCCGGTTTCGGGAGCGGTAAGTTTTCCTTTCCAGCGAATGGAATAGCAATCGAAAGCCAGTTTCGGATCGGGTGAAAACAAGGTCCAGCCAAACTGCATATTTTCGTCAATACGTTTCACAACCGGCTCGCCTGAAAGATTGATGTTATTGAAATATTCAGCCGAGAGCCCGTTTTTATTTTCACCATTGAATGTACACGACAGGTTTTGGGAAGAAACTGTTACAAACGGCTTGTATTCCCGGTTAACGCCATGCGAATAGCTAACCTGGCATCCGGCAGGAAGCTGGGCTTTCAATCCATCGAGAATAGAAGTTTTTTTAATTCCCGGGCCGGCATAGCCACCAAGCCGGCATTCAACTGCATCGGGCCCGATAACTGCAATTGATTTAATATTATTTTTAAGCGGAAGAACCTGGTTTTCATTTTTCAACAGCACAATCGATTCGCGTGCTGATTGCCTTGCAAGTGCGCGGAAAGTTTCATGCCCATTCCATTTTTCAGCTTCAGCGGCATCAACATATGGATTTTCGAAAAGTCCCAGTTCAAATTTGGCACGCAAAACCCTGCGAACGGCTTCGTTAAGTGCTTCGTTTTTAACCATTCCCTTTTCGAAAGCTTCCCAAAATAGCGGATAATGATCGTAGGAAGTCTGAAAAATAACATCCAGTCCGTTATTGATTGCCTGCGCTGTTGCATAAGCGTAATCGGCAGCCGTAAAATGCAATACATTGGCGCCACCAACAGCGCTGGCATCGGAAATTACAAATCCTTTAAAATCCCAGTCGCGTTTCAGAATCTGGTTCAGCAGCCGGTCGTTGGCTGTGCATGGTGAGCCATCCAGTGAATTGTATGAAGTCATAACCGAGCGTGCGCTTCCTGCTGAAAAGCAAGCCCTGAACGGCTGAAAATCGAGTTCGTTCAGATAGCGCTCGCTGAAATCGACCGGGTAACTATCGCGGCCACCGGCTCCGACATTCGCTACAAAATGCTTGGGTGTTGCAATAACGCCCTGTTTTTCGAAAGCAGAAACAAAAGCAACGCCCATTTTTGACGAAAGGAAGGGATCTTCACCATAGGTTTCCTCGGTACGACCCCAGCGCACATCGCTGGCCAGGTTAACTACAGGCGAAAGTATCTGCCTGATGCCACGTGTTTTACTCTCGGTGGCAATAGCCGATGAAACTTTAAACATCAGATCAGTGTTCCAGGTTGAAGCAAGTGCAATAGATTGCGGGAATGCAATAGCTCCATCGCGCACCAGTCCGTGCAAAGCCTCGTCGAAAGGAATAATCGGAATGCCGAGCCGGGTTTCTTCGAGAAAAAACTTTTGCATGGCATTTATTTTTTCAGCGGTTTGCTTTGGTGTTCCTGATGCGCCGTACGTTAACATCTGGCCGACTGCTTCGTTAGTCTGGCCTTTGGCAAAGGTTTGAAATCCAAAGATCCCTTCCTTGTATTTTTCCTTACCTTCATCCAGGTCGCCCGGAATCATAAAAACCTGCCAAAACTTTTCTTTGAGCGTCATTCGCTGCAACAAATCTTCAACTCGCTCATCAACAGTAAGTTTTGGATTTTTATAGGGTAATACCTGCGAAATGGCGTTTACGCTTAGAAGAATCAGAATTGCCGAAAAAAGCGCTGTCTTTTTCATAAAAGTTTATGTTTTGACCAGGTAATATTCGAAGGTTATTACAGGACATTAT
>DGQJ01000271.1 GCA_002389705.1 Bacteroidales bacterium UBA4417 | reverse complement strand
GCCGGGCGCGATACTACCATTTGCGAAAAAGCTGCCTCATTCAGGCTGGTAAGCGCTGCTGCACAACATTTCACCACCGTTCGCTGGACCAGCAGCGGGCAAGGTACTTTTGATGACGCTTCTCTGGTAAATCCGACCTATACTCCGGCAGCTGCCGACATAATTTCAGGATCAGTTGTGTTAACCATGAGTGGTGCTGGAATAACGCCTTGCGGCGAAGCATCCGATGCATTAAAGCTCACGTTTGCACCCGCACCTGCTGCTGACGCCGGCAACGACGAAACATCATGTAACAGCACATCATTTAAAGTTCAGCATGCCTCTGCAACAAACTATAGCTCGCTGCTTTGGGAATATGCACCGGCTTCTGCTGGCACGTTATCCGATGTTACCACACTCAGCCCGACGTTTACCCCGGCTGCCGACTTTACCGGGGCAGTAATCCTTACAATGAAAGCTTCGGGTAACCCGGTGTGTGGAACTGAAGTGGCACAGGATCAAATGACACTTACCATAGTTACAGGCATTACCCTGAGTGCCGGTGCCAACCAGGTAATTCCTTCGGGGACAGCAACCACCCTGCATGGCACGGCAAGTGGCGGATCGGGAGTATACGCCTGGAGCTGGGAGCCATCGGCTTCGATAGTGAACCCGGTAGTTGACGCGCCTCAAACCATTGCCTTAAACAAGCAAACCCCGTTCGTGCTAACCGTGCTCGATATAGTTACGGGTTGTGCGGCACAGGATCAGGCAGTGGTTTCAATTGCTATGACCGCGGTTAATGATTCCGATACCACGGGTGTAAATACTCCTTCAGTGATCCCGGTATTGGCTAATGATGGAGTTGCCGGCAAGGAGTCAATAACTGTTTCCATTTGCGGGAATCCTACATTTGGCAGTGTTTCGGTTAACTCAGATAATACAATTACCTACACCCCGAAAGATAAGTATATAGGCGATGACAAATTCTGTTACATGATCTGCGACAACGGCGATCCGGTGGTTTGCGATACGGCAACGGTATTTATACGTGTAAAGGCCAGGGTCGATAACCTGCTTATCTTCAACCTGATTACTCCTAACAACGACAACAGCAACGATGGCTGGATTATTCGCGGCATCGAGGATTACCCCGATAACAACGTGGTTATTTTCAACCGCTGGGGCGATAAAGTAAAAGAACTCTCGGGCTACGATAATAAAGACGTGATATGGGATGGAACCAATAACAAGGGCGAAGTACTTCCTTCGGGAACTTATTATTACATCCTTACCATCGATAATGTTGGCTCGCGCACCGGTTGGATATACCTGCAGGGCAAAGAAAAATAAGTAATAAATGATACGGGCGCCTGCGCTTCTGTAAAAGGCTCAGGCACCCAAATCAAAAGATAAAACCTCAAACAGTATGAAAAAAATCAAGTTTGTTTTATTAATAAGCATAGGACTCGCTGCACTGATCGGTTGCCAGCCGGTATACAAGGCGCAGAAAAAAATGGATAAATACGATTACGCCAAAGCTATTGATATCCTTAAAAAAGCGGAGAAAAAGGAAAAAACGCACAATGCCGCTCTTCCTTTGCTGGCCGAATGTTACCGCATGCAGCATGATATCATGAATGCCAAAGCTACTTATGCTGAGGTGGTAACCCTGCCTGATGCCAAACCCGAAGCTTTTTTCTATTATGCGCAGGCCTTGCAGGCAACCGGCAACTATGTGAAAGCCCGGGAAATGTTCCTGGCCTATGCCGAAAAAAATCCTTCCGACAGCAGGGGAAAGCGTTATGCAGCACACTGCGACAGCGTACTGGGCCCCTGGAAAAACCTGGCTCCCGGATTTGAGGTTAACCATGTGAGCAATATCAATACCGACCAAAGCGATTTCGGGCCGGCCTTTTATAACGGCGACCTGGTTTTTGCTTCCGATTTTAACAATAACCCGGCCGAAGGAAAGAAATACGGATGGACCGGTCGCGGATACCTGAACCTGATGAAATCAAGTCCTACGGTTCCGGGTGATTTCAGCGGCGACATGGGTGCAGGTTCAACTTTCGATGCCAAATTTAACCAACCCTATCACGATGGGCCGGCAGCATTTAACGCCGACGGAAACAGCATTTACTTTACACGCTCATTTTTTGGCAAAGCCAAACGCGAAGGCATTTACAAAACAAACATGCTGAAAATTTATTATGCCGAAAAAACGGATGGTAAATGGGGTGAGGTTAAGCCCTTTTTCCTGAACAGCAAGGATTTCTCTGTCGGGCATCCGGCCCTGTCGGCTGACGGTCAGACCCTTTATTTTGTGAGCGACATGCCTGGTGGACAAGGCGGCACCGACATCTGGATGTGCAAACGTGAAGGCGATTCGTGGGGGAAACCGGTTAACCTGGGACCAACAGTAAATACTTCCGAAAACGAAATGTTCCCCAGCATACACCCCGACGGAACCCTCTATTTTTCAAGCAACGGACACCCGGGTTACGGCTCTCTGGATATTTTCAGTTGTAAAAATGAAAACGGAAGCTGGTCCACACCTCAAAATCTTCAGCCCCCGATTAACAGCTCTTTCGACGATTTTGCCATTGCTTTTGCCCCCCAGGCAAAGAGTGGGTTTTTCTCGTCGAACAGGCCGGGAGGATCGGGTAGCGACGATATTTATGCCTTCCGCGTTGCACCTCCGGCACCAGTTCAGCCTGCCTTTATCGCCGGCATGGTTAAGGACAAAACCACCATGCAACCGCTGGCAGGGGCAACAGTGTTTGTGTACGACCAGGCAAGCGGGAATGTAAAAGTGCTTAAAACCAATACCGACGGAACTTTCAAAACACAGGTTTCGAAACCCGGCGACCTGATGGTAAAAGCAATGATGAACAATTATATTGCCGACTGCTTACCCCTGACATTGAGTTCAGTTGCACCGGGCACTACAAATTCAGTACCACGCGAATTAATGCTCGATAAACTGGTGATCAATAAAACATTTAATGTTGATAATATTTATTACGATTTTGATAAATATAACATCCGCAAGGATGCCGTTCCGCAGCTCGACAACCTGGTGCGTATCATGAAGGAAAATGCAATCAATGTTGAGCTGGGATCGCATACCGACAGCCGCGGATCATTTGCCTACAACAACAGGCTGTCGCAGAACCGTGCCGAATCGGCTGTAAAATATATTGTAAATGCAGGTATCGAACGTAGCAGGATCACGGCCAAAGGCTACGGCGAAACCCAGTTGGTGAACAAATGTTCCGATGGCGTGCAATGCACCGCCGCCGAACACCAGGCCAACAGGCGTACCGAATTTAAAGTAACCGGACTCACCAATCCACAGGTTAATCCTGACCAGTTCGATCCGGGCGTATACTCCGACGGACAGGAACTAAACGTAAAAATGCTGCCGGCTGATTTTTTCAGCAAATGCAAATAATCCTTCATGTAACCATACACTATTCTGATTTTTTAAACTGATATCAAACAGAACACGATTATGACAACCAATTTGAAACACTCAGCCAGTATTGAGCAATTTATTGCCCATGAAATGGCCCCTGATGAGCGAAAAGCATTCGAAAAGGAACTGCGAACCAATCCTGACCTGGTCGATGAACTGAAGCTCTCGAAACACATTGATTCGGCACTCGAAAGGGAAGATATTATTGACCTGAGGCAAAAATTAATTGCCGTTATCAATGCCAACCGGGTTGCAAAAGCGGAGGTTCCGGTGGTGCGTTTGCATACCCGTAAATGGTGGTATGCCGCTGCATCGCTGCTGCTGCTATGTGCCGTGGCTGCTACGCTTTACCTTCAAACTCCACGCAGCCTCTCCGGCGATGCACTCTTTACCGAGTTTTATAGTTCCGATAATATCGTTGACCAAACCCGCGGTGATCAGAACCTGGTGGAAGCCGTACTCAAATTTCAGCAGAAGGATTTCAATTCGTCAGCTGTTTTGTTTAAGAAAATTATTGATAAAGATGCATCCAATATCGCTGTGAAGTTTTATTACGGGATATCAAATATCGAAATCCATAATTACACCAACGCAATCAATGCTTTTAACGAAATCATCAGGCAGAATGATAACCTGTATATCGAACATGCCGAATGGTACCTGGGCCTGTGCTACCTCAAAAGCAACCAGAAGGATAAGGCCCTCGACCAGTTTTTAGCCGTGGCATCAAATCCTGATAACTACCATCAGAAGGAAGCCCGTGCTATCCTGGACAAAATGCAGAAAAAGTAAACTTGTATTGAGAGACTGTTTAAATTTGTTAAATATTAGTTGAATCGAGCCGAAAGACAGGAGTCCGAAGACGGAAGTCAGAAGTACGGGAAGTAAGGGCAATCACCTTTCTCCCCATCGCCCCTCGCAGTTCTCCCCTTCGCGCCTCAGAAAGTTTTAAACCACAAATGTAAACAGACTGAATTTTATCATAAAAAAACCTCCCTGGTAGCAGGGAGGTTTTTCTTTTTATCCTAAAAACGGGTTGTTTAGTTTTTCGAACCCGATGGTGGTTTCGGGGCCATGACCGGGATACACGGTGTAATCGTCGGGCAAAGTGAAAAGTTTTGTGGTTATGCTTTTGTACAGCGTGTTGTAATTCCCGGTCGGCAGGTCAGTGCGGCCAATGCTCTCGCGGAAAAGCACATCGCCTGCAACAATATATCTTTCGGCATGATTAACCAGGCAGATACTTCCTTCGGCATGGCCCGGGGTATATAAAACCTCAACGGATGNNCTGTTCTTATGGCAACGGGGCTTCAGGTTAAAAGCAGTGCATGCAAAAGTGTTCCCGATAATGTGATCCACATGAAAGTGGGTGTTCACTATGCCGACCGGTGTAAGGTTGTTGCCGTTTATAAATTGCTTCAATTCGGTTTCTTCGGCCGCAAACTGGCAGGCCGGATCCACAATCAGGCATTTGCCGCTGTTATCCTTCAGTATATATGTATTGACTCCGAACGGGTTAAAGATAAGCCGGCTGATATTTTTATTTGTCATGATTCGGTAAGGTTTGATTTTATTCTCAGGCTCAGTACCTATGTTTTTACAGGTTTATACTAAATTTGGCGCGATAAAGTTATCAATTTACGGGATATAGAAATTCATAAACATCGAACCGTATAATTTTGTTACTTTAGCGGGTTGAAAAATAGCTGAATGCAAATGAGAGTACCGGCCGTGCGTATAGGCGTGAAAAGCATCAGGTTAGCGTGTATTGTGTTGACAGGCTTCCTGTTATCGCGCCCGGCTGCTGCCCAGTTCTACAACGGTTCGCAGATGACGTTTGGCAAAAACCGTGTTCAGTATAACGATTTTCTGTGGACCTACTTCAGGTTCAATAACTTTGATGTTTATTATTACCTCAATGGCAAGGAACTGGCCCAGCATGTAGCCGATTATGCCGGTAAATACATCCCCGAAATAGAAAAAAAACTCGAAACCACCCTCGATAAAAAAACACAGTTCATTGTTTACAACACCTATGCGGAGCTTAAGCAGAGCAATATCGGGCTGATGACCCATTCGAGATACAATACCGGGGGTGTTACGCACATTATTGGAACCAAGGTTTTCCTTTATTTTGATGGCGATCTGAACCATTTCGACCGCCAGATACGTGGCGGCATCACCCGGCTGATGCTCGAAAATATTATTTATGGCGGTTCAATCGGTACGCAGGTTAAAAACAGCACGCTGATCAACCTTCCGTCGTGGTACATCGATGGCCTGGTTTCGTTTTACAGCCGCAACTGGGATACCGAGCTCGACAACAAAGTGAAAGACGGCATCCTGAGCGGGAAATACAAAAAATTTAACCACCTGCTCGATGAAGACGCTGTTCTGGCTGGCCATTCGTTATGGCGTTATGTAGCCGAAAAATATGGTGAGGAAAACCTGGCCAGCATCGCTTATATGACCCGGGTGAACCGCAGCGTCGAAAGCGGTTTCCTATACGTGCTGGGTATATCGTTTAAGGAAGTTATTAATGAATGGTACGAATGGTATAAGCAGGCCTATAGCCTCGAAAGCCAGTCGTTCAGCCCCTATAATCCTGATATTTCATTTAAACTGAAACGCGACCGGGTTTACGATAATATTCATATAAGTCCCGATGGCGAAAAAGTGGTTTACTCGGTGAACGACAAAGGGTTGTACAAGGTTTACATCGCTGATATGAGCACCGGCAAAAAAAAGGCGATCTACCGTAAAGGCTTCCGTACCGACGAAAAGGTCGATTATTCATATCCACTACTGGCATGGCATCCTTCGGGAAATGTTATTGCGATGATTACCGAGTTTAAAGGCATCCTGTACCTGCATTTTTATGATATGGAAACCCGTAAATGGCAGGATCAGAATCTTTTTGGTTACCAGAAAATTCTTGATTTTTCGTATTCGCCCGATGGGCGGATGTTTGTAATGTCTGCCGTGCAGAAAGGGCAATCGGATATTTATCTTTTCAATATTGCCGCAAAGGCTGCCGAGCCATTGATGCAGGATGTTTACAACGATCTTAATCCCCGTTTTATTCCCAAAACCAACCAGATAATTTTCAGTTCCAACCGGCCTGACGATACACTCAGGTTTACAAAGGAAAACATCCGGTCGTACGATGGTATGGAAAATAACGACCTGTTTCTGTACCAACTTGGCTCGGGCAGTAACCTGGTGAAGCGTGTTACAAATACCCGCCTGGCCAACGAAATTCAACCTGCTCCCTACAGCCCAGGTTATTTTTCGTACCTCAGCGATGCCAATGGCGTGTATAATCGCTATGCTGCCACTTTCGACAGCACCGTGGCATACGTGGATACTACAGTGCATTACCGGTATTATACGCAAACATTTCCACTCACCAATTATCCCCGCTCTGTCCTTTCGCAGGATGTTAGTTATACCGGGCGTAAAACCGCTGAGGTGGTTTTTGAAAAAGACAGGTTTCATATTTACAGTGGTACCATCCCCGACGGCAGGGTTACACCCCTGAATGACCTCGGGCAGTCCAAATACATGCTTGCCCTCGAAGCAAAAGAAGCTAAGGAAAAAGAAGTGGAGGAACTCCGTAAAGCCAATCCCGAGGTGAAAATAAAACGCAAGCGGTTTGTCGCCGTTTACGAAAATGAAATTGCCCCGACCGATGGTGATAGTGCCGGTGTTGATATTAACAATTACAGGATAAAAGGCGTGCTGACCGAAAATGCCAGCCTTCGGGGGAAATCGGTGGTGCAGCCTGAAATCAGCAATGCAATTATCAAGCTTCCGCAACCCCGCAATTACAATGTTGAGTACTCGGTTAGCCAGCTCATCAGCCAGCTCGATTTCTCCTACCTTAACCTGAGCTACCAGCCTTACCTGGGATATTCGGGGCCGGTGTACCAGAATTCGCCCACCAATGCGTTATTTATGCTGGGCGCCACCGATCTGCTTGAGGATTACCGCATATTCGGCGGGGTAAGGCTCAATGCCAGCCTGGTTCACAACGAGTACCTGTTTGGGTATGCGAACCTGAAACATCGCATTGATCGGGAAATACTTTTCCACCGCACCGGGTTCGATGTTTCGTACACCAATGCACTGGTACGCCACCGTATTCACGAGTTGCATTACGTGCTAACCTACCCGTTTACCGAAATTGCAGCCTTCAAGTTAACTTCTACACTGCAATACGATAAACCATATCCGCTGGCATTCGATTATGCTACCGCAAATATGACCGGGGAAGCAAGTACCTGGGGAATATTGAAAGGAGAGTTTGTTTACGACAATACCCGCGAAATCGGCACAAACCTGATGCTTGGTCTCCGGTATAAGGTTTTTGGCGAATATTACCAGCTTCTGAAGCAACCTTCGGTGAATATGATTGTAACCGGCTTCGATATCCGGAATTATACCAGGATCCACAGGTCGTTTATCTGGGCAAACCGTTTTGCAGGAAGTACTTCGTTTGGTAAAAACAAATTGTTGTACTACATGGGTGGTGTTGATAACTGGCTGATGCCTGAATTTAATTACGAATACCAGATCGACTATAACCAGAATTACGCATTTCAAACCCTGGCAACCAGTATGCGTGGTTTCAGGCAAAATGCCAGGAGTGGCAATACATTTGCCTTGTTCAGCTCCGAACTGCGTTTCCCGGTGTTCAGGTATTTCCTCAATAAACCCCTGCGCTCCGAATTCCTGAATAATTTCCAGATCGTAGGCTTTACTGATATTGGCTCGGCCTGGCAGGGTCTGAACCCCCTCGACGAATCAAATACATACTATACCAAAACAATCAGCAGCCCGCCCCTTGATATTACGGTTAAGGTTCAGAAAGATCCCCTCATTGCAGGGTATGGCTTTGGGCTGCGGAGTACACTGTTCGGCTATTTCCTGCGTGCCGACTGGGCCTGGGGAGTGGAAGATCAGCAAGTGCAGCCATATATCTTTTACCTCTCGTTAAGCCTCGATTTTTAGTGTGCGCAATCGTGCAGCATTTCCACCATTTGAAGATGCACAATGCTTTCTGTTAGCCGAATTTATCTGAAAAACCATACCCGATTAATGAATTTTCCCGAAAAACGAATCACNNTTCCTTACACCTGCACCTGTTTTTACGTGTATATCAATGAGCTGAACATGTTTGTGTTTACCTCCGACCATGGTACCCGTCATGTTGACGAACTGCTTGCGCAGCCCAGGGTTGCCGGGGCTGTAGCCCTTGAAACCACCATGGTAGGGAAAATACAGGGAATTCAGTTTACCGGCGGGGCCGAAGAATTAAAAGGCGATTTGTATGATATAGCGCTGAACGCCTACCTTAAAAAATTTCCGGTAGCTACATTTAAAAAACTGGTGCTTTGGAGTATCGTTCCCGATTTTATTAAAATGACACACAACCGGCTTGGTTTCGGGACCAAACTCATCTGGAATCAAGAGAGTTAATGTATAATTTAACGGCTATAATTATTGATATCTGGTAAAAGTTTGCTTGTATTTACTTCAAAAATATTTACTGCTTATTTATCTTGTAATTGCCTATAAATTTTGATATTCTTACATCCCTTTATTTACGGGCCTTCTGAAACCCTTTATTGACAAGGGTTTCGTTACTTATTAAGAGTGTAAACGATTTGTAGTCAGGTAAATAGATGTTCTTAACATCGATTTTGTTAATAACTGTATTTGATATATCCGGTTTGCATAGTGTAAATTTGTCAATCCTGATTTCGAACAGTAAAAACTTTTGATACAATTGGATTTCAGGATATTCTTTTTATTATTAACAGTGAACGCCGAACAAAATGGATGTTAATCTTTTTTCACAAATTGATTCTTCGGTAGAGGAGAGTGCAAAAAATGATTTTTATGGTAAAGTCCTTGAGCAACGCCAGCGGCCTGGAATCGATCAGCTTTCAGAAGCTGAACCCGTCCCGGTACCAGAAAAAGTTAGCGTTCCGGAAAATGAAACACCATTAATGGATCAAACAATTATCGAGAAAAAACCGGTTCAAAAAACGATTAAAGCCTACAGTCATGACGAAGTGCTGAAAGCAGCCACCGCCTATTTCGAAGGCGACAAGCTTGCAGCCAGCGTGTGGATGAACAAGTATGCCCTGAAGGACAGTGATGGAAATATTTATGAACTTACCCCCGACGATATGCACCGTCGGCTTGCTTCCGAAATAGCCCGCATTGAGAAAAAATATCCCAACCCCCTGAGCGAAGATGAACTCTTCGATCTTTTCCGCAATTTCCGCTACATCGTTCCACAGGGTAGTCCTATGGCCGGCATAGGGAATAACTTCCAGGTTTCGTCACTTTCCAACTGCTTTGTTATTGGCGGCGATGGCAACCAGGATTCGTACGGTGGCATCATGAAAGTGGACCAGGAACAGGTTCAGCTGATGAAACGCCGCGGAGGTGTGGGTCACGACCTTTCGCACATCCGCCCTGCCGGCAGCAGGGTGCTGAACAGCGCACTTACCTCAACCGGTATAGTTCCGTTTATGGAACGCTTCAGCAATTCAACACGCGAAGTTGCCCAGGACGGACGTCGTGGCGCTCTTATGTTATCCATTTCCATCAAGCACCCCGACAGCGAAAATTTTATCGATGCAAAAATGGAGCAGGGGAAAGTAACCGGCGCCAATGTATCGGTACGCATCGACGATGGGTTTATGAAGGCTGTTAAAAACAATACCACCTACGTACAACAATATCCCATCGATTCGGCTAACCCGAGTAAAGTGCAGGAAATTAATGCACGCTCACTCTGGGAAAAAATCATCCACAATGCCTGGAAATCAGCCGAGCCGGGAATCCTTTTCTGGGATACCATCATCCGCGAGTCGGTGCCCGACAGTTATGCCGACCTTGGATTTAAAACCCTTTCGACCAATCCCTGCGGCGAAATACCACTTTGCGCTTACGACAGCTGCAGGCTTATTGCCATAAACCTGTATAGCTACGTCGAAAATCCTTTCACCCCGCAGGCTTCATTTAACGCTAAGCTGTTTGCCGAGCATTCGCGTGCTGCTCTCCGTATTATGGACGACATCATCGACCTCGAAATGGAGAAAATTGATGGCATTCTTGCCAAAATCAATTCCGATCCTGAGGACGAAGAAACCAAGCGCACTGAAAGGCTCTTGTGGGAAAAAATACGTGAAAAAACGCTGCAAGGCCGCCGCACAGGTATTGGCATTACTGCCGAAGGCGATATGCTGGCCGCGTTGGGTATGCGTTACGGAACCGATGCTGCAACCAGTTTCAGTGTAAACGTTCACAAAACATTAGCCATTGAGGCATACAGCGCCTCCGCCGACCTGGCAGCCGAACGTGGTGCTTTCCCCATTTTCAACTTCGAACGCGAGCGTAACAA
>DGQJ01000380.1 GCA_002389705.1 Bacteroidales bacterium UBA4417 | reverse complement strand
TTCTGGTCGCCGGATGGAAAATGGATTGCTTACCTGAGCGATGCTAGCGGTGAATACGAAATTTATATCCAAAAACAGGATGGCAGCGAACCTCCTGTAAAACTCACAACGGGTGCCGACACTTATAAATTCACCATCCGCTGGTCGCCCGACAGTAAAAAAATTCTGTGGAACGATAAAATGCTGCGCCTCCAATACATTGATATTGAATCAAAAGCAGTTACGCTGGTCGATAAATCTAAAATCTGGGAATTTGGCAGTTTCGACTGGTCGCCCGACAGCCGGTGGATAGCCTACAGCCGCCCGATGGAAAACAGCATGCAGCAAATCATGCTTTTCAACACCACCGATGGAAAAAGCTACGAAGTTACAGATGGATGGTTCTCGTCGGATGAGCCTACATTTTCACGCAATGGCAAATATCTTATATTTTCTTCGGACCGCACCTTCGATCCCATTTACAGCAGCGTAGAATGGAATTTTGCTTATCAGAACATGTCGAAATTATACCTGGTAACCCTGGCAAAAGATACACCTTCACCTTTTGCCCCATCAAACGACGAAGTTAAAATCGAAACACCCAAGGAAACTAAGGAAACACCAGCGACTGAAAAAGATAAAAAAGGCAGGAAATCCGAAAAAACGGAAACTTCACCCGAACCTGCTGTTAAGACAGTAAAAATAGATATCGAAGGCATTCAGCAGCGCATCATCGAAATCCCTGTTGAAGCCGGTAACTACTGGAATATTTGGTCAGTCGACGAAAAAATATTCTATAACACATCGAATGATAAGGGGATTAGCGCGAAGGTTTATGATCTGAAACAGAAGAAAGAATCAGAACTTGGCAGCGATATGGGTTTTGATATAACAGCGGATGGAAAGAAAATGCTTGTACGGCAGCGGAATCGTTACTTTATGATAGATCTTCCATCTTCCAAAATAAGCACCGACAAGGCTGTTGATCTCTCCGATCTGAAAGTATGGGTTGATAACCGGCAGGAATGGAAACAGATTTATGATGAAGCCTGGCGTCAAATGCGCGATTTCTTTTATGTATCCAATATGCATGGTGTCGACTGGAAGGCCATGCACGACAAATATTCTGTCATGCTTCCGTATGTTAACAACCGCAACGACCTCACATATCTGATCGGCGAAATGATTGCCGAGCTGAGTGTGGGCCATGCATATATCAACGGTGGCGAACGCAAGCCTGTTGAAAAGATCAACCTGGGCTTGCTGGGTGCTCGTTTGAGCAAGGATGCTTCAGGGTATTTCCGTATCGACAGCCTGCTGCAGGGAGCCAACTGGAACACATATCTTCACTCGCCGCTCACCGAAGTTGGCGTTGGTGCCGTTAAAGGAGAGTATATTACATCGGTAAACGGGAAATCAACAAAGGATATGCCCGACATTTATGCAACGCTGATCAATAAAGCTGGTAAAAATGTTGAACTCACATTAAATGCCTCACCAGCCGAAGGAGGACGCAAAGTACTTGTTGTACCTGTAGCCGATGAATCAAGCCTGTACTATTATACCTGGGTGCAAAACAACATTCGTAAGGTCGATAAGGCAACAAACGGTCAGGTGGGTTACGTTCATATTCCGGATATGAGTTCCGAAGGATTGAATGAATTTGTGAAGTATTTTTATCCCCAACTGGCTAAAAAAGCGCTGATCATCGACGATCGTGGAAATGGAGGGGGAAATGTGTCGCCAATGATTATCGAACGATTGAACCGCGAAATAACCCGCAGCAATATGGCCCGGAACGTGGAGCAAATCGGGCATACCCCCACCAAAGTAATGGCAGGGCCCAAAGTGTTGCTGATAAATCAATATTCAGCTTCAGATGGGGATTTGTTCCCGTATGGATTCAAGAAACACCAGATTGGTAAAGTTATTGGAACCCGCACATGGGGAGGAGTGGTAGGGATCAGGGGCTCATTGCCGTTTGTAGATGGGGCCGACTTACGAAAACCAGAATTTGCCAGCTATTCGGCCGATGAAAGCAAATGGATTATTGAAGGTTATGGGGTTGATCCGGATATTGAAATTGACAACGACCCTTCGCGCGAATACGAAGGCACAGATGATCAGCTGAATAAAGCCATTGAAGTTATCCTCGATGAATTGAAGAGCTTTAAGGAGCCCCCGGCCATACCAACAGCACCGGATAAAAGCAAATAAACCTGATTTCAATAAGCGGCAGTTCTATCGACTGCCGCTTATTTGTTATACAGTACAAACTATAATTGAAATTAATCCGTTTGCAATAAAGTTCTACTTGTACTGAACACATTGGACAAGGAACTGACTCGCATTAGTAGATTCAACCTAAAAAGGCATCTTTTCATTCAAATGGTTAAACAATACCTTGTCATCATTCTTCTTTCCCTTTCCTGCCTGGTAAAAGCACAACAGGGCCAGGCAAAATTTGATACTGCCAGGTTCAATCAATGTATCGATCTGGCAACTTATTTTGTAAGCTGCGAAAACTATAACCAGGCAGCCATCGACCGGTACATAAAGGCTGAGGATATTTCGTCCATCGAATGGCTTACTTATCGAAGTAATAACAAATGGCATATCGCGGGTATTGTAACCACCGGAAGCACATTTACTCTTGCAAAAAACATAAGCATTGATTCACTGGGCCAGGTTACGGAACTTCCGTTATCGGCAGATACTGCCTGGTTATCAGCACCTGGTTCGGCAGTAGCTATTGCCAACCAGCAGTTTCAGCTGGTGAGGGATACCTGCAACCTGTATTTTAATACATTTGTGCATCCAAATACAGATCAAACCATTAGTGTGTGGTTCCTCCCGGCATTTCAACCCAGCGGCCAGGCCATTTACGGTTGCGAATGGGAATATATTTTCGATAAAACAGGTAAAAGTTTATTAAAACAGAATGCGTTCATTAACAAGCTTACTGGTGTGTGGATCGGTCAGCCAAAGGAAATATGGCTCAATTACCGCAACACGGATAAGCCCACAGCCGGCAGCTTATTCTTTGCGCTCTCGTTCCGCGATTATTTCACACGTCTACGCATCGACACCAGGGTTAGTACCAGCACAATCGCAAAAAATGCAAATGGTGAATATGGCTGGACCCACAAAATGAAATAAGCCTTAAATCCATCAATCGGGCGGGAGAACAAATCTTTTTATGATGATCCAATCCAAAAATTATTCTACACGCAGTAAAATAATTAAAATTTCCTATCAACAACTTTCCCTGGCTTCAGAGGTGCACACCTGCGCTTTTTCATTCCTCTGATTATGAGTAACTATTACAGCAACGGCACTTTGCACGAACGATCATAATATCTGGCTTTCGGTTATTTATTAAAAGCTGTTTAAATGTTAATAATTTTTGTTAGTTTTTTTTTTCAAAGTTTGGTTTTAATCAAATAGTGATTAAATTTGCGCATCTTCAAAGTGGGAATGGGCTGCAACCTGTGTAAAGTTCTGCAACTATTTGTTTAAGAGACTTAACACTATCACTTATAGGAAGATAAAAATGAACAATTTAACGAGGTTGCTGTTATTTTTTGAATTTTATATCACAACCTTATACTTTAATTATCTATATAAATAAATGGAAGAAAAAATCAAAAAAATCGGGCTGTTCATTGACGGGACTTTCTTCTTGAAAGTTAATTCGTATTATCGTTACCACCATGAACGCAAAAGCACCATTAACTTTAATGGTCTTGCTGAATTCCTGCGGGATGAGATTTCAAAACTTGAAAACTCAGAGAAGCGGTATTGTCAGGTTGTTGAAACACATTGGTTTAGGGGAAGGTATTCCACCAGCCAGTTGGAGAAAAAATATCCTGATGAAGCTTACCGCTTAACCCAAATGACAAATGAGCGTCGTATCGACGACATTTTCATGTACGAAGGAATCACAACACACAATTACCCGCTTTTGGTTGACTCACGTACCGGGGAAGCTGAAGAAAAAGGGATTGATGTTTGGTTCTCTCTCGAAACGTATGAACTTACCATCGTGAAAGAACTTGATGTTGTGGTTATCATTGCAGGCGACACTGATTATGTGCCCCTCATCAAGAAGATTAACAGCCGCGGAACCCGCGTAATGGTTCTTGGCTGGGATTTCTCTTACGAGTCGACTTCGGCTGCCGGACGCGCTTACAAGGTAACAACACGCACCAGCCAGGCATTGATCGACGAATGCGTTTACCCACTTATGATGGACAAACGTATTGATGATCGTACCAGCAAGAATGACCCAATTGTCAGTTCGCTGTTCAACGTGTAAATAACATTCAATCAGATTTAAAANNATCTTCGGTATCCAGCACTTTGCTTAAATAAAAACTGCGATACGCCAGAAGCAATCCTTCTTTGCCCCTTTAATCATATCGTTTGGCAGCAATAACACACAATAAAAGAGGCCCAATTTCCTGAAGCCTCTTTTAAATATTACTATCCCCGGGGTTACGCCTGCCCTGCAGGTCCACTCAGCTGAAAAGGATAGTCACCTCCTTCAGTTTCTTTTATCACACCGTGAACAGCTTCGAACTTGCTGATATTATCCTTCAGCGCACGGAATAAACGCTTTGCATGCTGCGGAGTCAGGATAATACGCGACTTAACTTTCGCTTTGGGAACACCAGGCATAAGCTTAATAAAATCAACAACAAACTCAGAGTTTGAATGTGTGATTACGGCAAGATTCGAGTAAATACCTTCGCTTACCTCGTCAGAAAGCTCGATATTGATCTGGTTTGGATTTTGGTTCTGGGGATCATTCATATCCATTACGCTTTAATTTTAATATATTTCCGGAATAAAAAGATGGGGAAACCGATCAAGAAAAATGATACAGTCTCCCCATATAAAATTGAGTTAGAAATTATTCAGCTTTTGAAGCCAGCATACGGTCATACTCCTCGCGCGAACCAACAATAAGATGTTCGTATTCACGTAAGCCAGTACCGGCAGGAATCAGGTGTCCGACAATTACATTCTCTTTCAGGCCTAACAGCTCATCGCTCTTCGACTGAATTGAAGCCTGCGTAAGAACTTTCGTGGTTTCCTGGAACGAAGCGGCCGAAATCCAGCTGCGAACCTGCAGTGAAGCACGGGTAATCCCTTGCAGGATTTGCTTGGCGGTAGCTGAGTTCGCATCGCGCGAAACAACCTGGCGTTTGTCGCGGCGTTTGAGCAGCGAATTTTCATCGCGAAGCTTACGGGCGCTAACAATCTGACCTGGTTTCAGCGTAGTGCTGTCACCCGGATCTTCAACTACTTTTTTGCCAAATATCCAGTCATTTTCCTCATTGAAGTCAATCTTATTTACAAGCTCGCCTTCGAGGAATTTGGTATCGCCCGGATCAACAACCTCAACTTTACGCATCATCTGGCGAACAATCACCTCATAATGTTTATCGTTGATTTTTACACCCTGCAAACGGTATACTTCCTGGATTTCGTTCACAATATATTCCTGAACCTTCATAGGTCCTTTGATAGCCAGGATATCGGCAGGAGTAATAGCGCCGTCCGAAAGCGGGGTGCCGGCACGAACATAGTCGTTCTCCTGTGCCAGGATCTGTTTCGAAGTCGAGATTAGGTAGCTGCGTTCTTCACCCGTTTTGGAGGTGATAATGATTTCGCGGTTACCACGTTTCAGTTTCTTACCAAAAGTAACAACGCCGTCAATTTCTGAAACCACAGCCGGATCGGAAGGATTACGTGCTTCGAACAGTTCAGTTACACGTGGCAAACCTCCTGTGATGTCGCCGGTTTTACCAACAGCACGAGGAATCTTAACAAGAATATCTCCGGCCTTAATGGTCTTCCCTTCTTCAATCTGCAAGTGCGATCCAACAGGTAAATCGTAATTTTTCAACTCTTCACCATCTTCACTGTAAATTTTGATAGATGGATTCTTACCTTTTACACGCGACTCGATGATTACTTTTTCCTGGTAACCGGTCTGCTCATCGGCTTCCACTTTAAAGGTAACACCTTCGTTGATATTGTCGAAAGC
>DGQJ01000292.1:6689-7162 GCA_002389705.1 Bacteroidales bacterium UBA4417 | reverse complement strand
GGAGGTATACTTGGCGGCGCCGGCATTGGTATTGTTTTTTCGCAGGGAAGCAGCACCGGTGGAACCGATATTATTGCCATGATTATCAATAAATATCGTAACATCAACCCGGGACGGGTAATACTTTACCTCGATATTTTTATCATTGCTTCCTCATTCCTCATCTTTGGCTCACTCGAAAAAATTGTTTACGGCTATGTTGCCATGGGGCTTACTTCGTATACCATTGATTTGCTTTTCACCGGTTCGAAACAATCGGTTCAGATGTTTATTTTTTCGAAAAAATATGACCTTATTGCCGAGCGCATCGGCAAAGAACTGGGCCGTGGCGTAACCATAATTGATGGCCATGGCTGGTACACCGGCGAGGAGACCAAGGTACTGCTGGTGATGGTAAAAAAACCGGAAGCCAGTTTTATTTTCAGGATAATAAAAGAAGTGGATCAAAATGCCTTTATGTCAGTAAACAATGT
>DGQJ01000292.1:0-6667 GCA_002389705.1 Bacteroidales bacterium UBA4417 | reverse complement strand
TAATTTCGGAATCATTCTGAACCCAGGTCCCTTCAAAATCGGAGGTTGAAATCGGTGGGGTGCCACACCAGCCCGAATTTTGTCGCGCAATAAGCTTATTACCAGTATTAAAAGTGAACCCATATTGATTATCAACCAGTTTTTCAGCTCGTTCGTAAGTGATTACAGTATCAACGTATTGCGGATTTATCCAGCTCCCGATCAGGTCAGTGTTACCATCAGGCACAATGATAGCTTCTTTCTGGCAGGCTACCAGTGTTAACACCAGCAGCAGGGTGGTGAAGATTGTTTTCATTAATAAAATTTTTAATTTGCGAAAGTACACTGTTTCTCTCAGGTTAATAAAGTATAACCATATTTTTGCTGCTACTAGCCTATTGGCTAACTGGCACCAATTGGTATTTTGCTCAGCAATTTTATGTTTTGCAGGTCGGTATAATCATATTGGTAAATACCATCCTGTGCAATCATAATCAGTATACCATCGTAAGGAATCACATCATATGCTTTGAGATTGGTATACTGTTTCAGCAGGTGCATATCAATCTGTAAAGGATCGGTGGCATTGTAAATTTTCAGTCCGGCTTCCCCATCGCATACAAAAAGCGTTTTATCATCAATACCAAGTCCATAGGGCTCTGACATGGTNNGTAACGTATGCCAGTTTATCTTTAACAATTACCGGGTCGCAGCTCTGAAAATGATCATACGCTGCTTCATAAACCGGCGACGATGGCTCTGAAATATTATAAATCAGCATGCCGGTTTGTGTGCCAACAAAAAGGTTTTCGCCATCAATAAAAATGGTTTCGACCATGCGCGAAGTCTCAATTTTTGTACCTGTCACCGGGGCCGATGGCTGGCTGATATTTACCACCTGCAAACTGGTATTGTTCAATCCATAAAACTGGTTTTCGTGAATAATAAACCTGGCCAGCGAACCGCCGGTGCCAACTGTTTGCGTGAGACCGCTGCTTGTTTCATTCATCATATATAGGCCTGCACCCTTATCGAAATAGTAATACGGACGAAACATATTCTCATCAACTTCTTCGGTAATCTCGCAAACCTGCCAGCCTACAATAACCCCTTTCTCCTTATCAATGGCCGAAATCGGGTAGGTTCCCGAAATTTCGGGTATGGTATACGGAAATATATCTTTTATACGTGCAACTTCAACGGGTTGGCTGATATTTGAAATATCGAGCACAATGAGGTCAACATAAGTATCGGCATACAAATAATTACCTTTCACAGCCAGGTCGACATTGCCGGGAATATCGATAAATGCAATATTTGAAGGCGATGCCGGGTTTGAGTTATCGAAAACATGTATGCCCTTGTACTTTTCGTTTACAAAAAGATAGTTATCCTTGATGTAAATTTTCCCGGAGGATACAATCGGAATAGCCGCTGTAGATTTTACAGGCTTACGCAATTCCTCGTACGACATATACCTGGGGACATTGGCAGTGTAACGGCGGTATTGAATAGAGCTGTCCTTGCACGAAAACATACTCATGATTAAGAGTAACATCAATGGAACAGCAATAAGATTTCGTCTGGTTTTCATTTTACGTATGTTTTTTAATNNCCTGTGATTGTCTTGGTTTTCTGGTACCTGTATCCAAAGCTGAAAATCAAGGCATTGCGCTTTGTGAAATTAAATCTTAATCCTGCACCTGCTCCGGCCAGCACTCCGCCTTAATAATCGGGCTTATATTCTTTTTCCTTTTTTTGATAAGGTCAATGCATAACCAACTTTGGCATACAAAAAGGTGAGCATGGCCTCTCGAAAAATCAATACGAAACATCAGTCGAGAACGGAAACTGCTGGTAGCTGAACCATTCAGTACCAAGACCTACACCAGCTGACAACCGAAAAGGGAACTGGTACGAGGTTACAAAAGTGAATCCACCCGAATTTTTAGTACCTCCATAAAAGCTGACATCGGCTGAAAGTTCAACAGGTGAAGTCAAAGTTTCATTTCCGGTTGATTGCTTTTGCTGGTTTATCAGGATAAGCCGAATAGCACTGTCAGGGATTACCAGTTGGTTGCGACCAATGATTTCGAAACGAACATTTACGCCTGTATCTGTCTTGAGTATATTTCCCCTTAAAATACTGCCGTCTTTCAGGTAAATAACATCTTCAGCCAATTGCGCCACCAGGTAAAACGGCAACAACACGAAACATAAAAAGAAGGCAATCAATTTATCCATCAAACCATTTTCAACAATCAAAAGGGTTAAATTAATATGAATTGGTTGTATCAAAACAAAACAAACCTGATAATCAGAAAAATTTGCCGGTTAAAAATATTTAAGAGCCAGTATTTAGGCATATAACTACTTATTTAAAGCTAATCCAAAGAGATATATTCTTATTTTTGTTTTTTAATCAAATCAATCCTATGAAATTTTCGTTACCCTTTAAAGGCCGGGTAGCCATACTGGCCATGATCGTGTTTTCATTATCATTTCACGTTAAAGCGCAGATGCAGGAGATACAGCATGCGGTATATTCTGATATTTCGGAGCCTTTACGCGATATGCAGGTAAAAAAGCCACCATTCTGGAAAAAATGGGCTGCTGAATCCGAAAAGCAAATTCCAAACAAATTTCACATCAGGCCTGTAATACATCCTGATTATATGAACCAGGCAGATGCGGCATTGCAACAATCAGGATTAAAATCCGCAACAACTGCTGTAATAAATCCGGCAATAAATTTTGACGGACTCGACAACTCCGATAATACCGACGGACGTGTAACACCGCCCGACCCTGCCGGCGATGTAGGGCCGAATGATTATGTTCAGGCTGTAAACAGCATGTTACAGGTGTATAGTAAAACCGGTGTGTCAAAATATGGACCAGTGCCAACTTCTACGTTATGGAACAATTTTCCCGGTAACTGGGCCGGGCATAACGATGGTGATGCCATTGTTATGTACGACGAAGTAGCCGACAGGTGGATCATCAGCCAGTTTGCGGTTGATTGCGGCACGTATCCCAATTACACGGAGTACGAATTGGTTGCTGTTTCGCAAACAGCCGATCCATTGGGTGCTTATTACCGTTATGCTTTTCAGTTCGATCATATGCCTGATTATCCCAAAATGGGGATCTGGCGCGATGGATATTATTTATCCGTAAACCGGTTTAATACCAATAATTCGTCGTCGCCCTTTATTGGTGTGGCTATGTGTGTGCTCGAACGAGACAAGATGCTTGCCGGCGATCCCGCTGCAAGAATGATTTATATAAAAACAGAAACCCTGGGTGGCAGCGGTTCGAGCCTGGGCAGTGATTGCTCGAGTATGCTTCCGGGCGATTGCGACGGCACTTTCGCACCAGTAGGAACTCCAAATTATTTCACATATATTAATGATGATTCATGGGGTGGCAATGATGAACTCAGGATCTGGTCGCTAAAGCCCGACTGGAATGCAAACACAGCGGCATGCAATTTTGTAACCGCGCTTCCGGTAGCAGCATTTGCCACTTACTCCTCATATGCCATATCACAGAAAGGGGTTTCGCTTAAACTGGATGACCTGAGCGACAGGCTGATGCACCGGCTGCAATACCGCAATATGGGAACCTACGAAAGTATGGTAACCTGCCATACCGTGAACTCAGGAAGCAATATTGCGGGAGTCCGCTGGTACGAAATGCGTAAAAACGGATCAAGCTGGACCTTGTACCAACAGGGCACTTATGCTTTCCCCGACAGCAAATCGCGCTGGATGGGCAGCATCGCCATGAATGGCAGCGGCGACATAGCCCTGGGTTATACCCTTTCGGGGACAGCTGATTATCCCTCGATATATTTTACTGGACGCCGGTCGAATGATGCATTGGGAACCATGACTATTTCAGAAAGCCCGATAAAAATCGGCGCAGCTTCCATGACCGGTGCCGACCGCTGGGGCGATTATGCCATGATGAGTATTGATCCTTCGGACAATAAAACATTCTGGCATACAAACCTGTATGTAGGTAACTATGGCGGAAGTTATCCCTGGGCCACAAGGATAGCATCGTTTGTTTTTACCAACGATCCGCTGGTAACAACACTTCCGTCCACCTCGGTTAACAGCACCTCGGCAACACTTAATGGCAAAGTAAATCCCAATGGATTGGCTACCACATATTTTTTCAAATGGGGAACTACATCAGCTTATGGAAATATAACAACCACAAGCGATGCCGGTTCGGGTTCTGCTGATGCACTGGTAAATGCAGCCATAACCGGACTTACCGCGGGAACCACCTATCATTTTTGCCTGGTTGCTACCAACAACGACGGTACAACAACTGGTAGCGACCTGACCTTTATTGCAGGTCAGGCCGAAGTAATTACATCAGCCATTACAAATATAACAGCTACAACTGCTACTGGCGGAGGTAATGTAACCGCCGATGGAGGAAGCACAGTAATGCGGGGAATCTGCTGGAGCCTGAATGCCAGCCCTACCATTGCCGATGCACATACAACTGACGGTTCGGGAACAGGAACATTTACCAGTAACCTTACCGGGCTTACACCTGGCAGTGTGTATCACGTTCGGGCATATGTTACCAACGCAGCCGGAACCGTTTACGGCAACGAAGTAACTTTTACATCAACCACACTGGCGGCACCTGTTGCCACTGCCGGCACTAATATTCAGGCCGAAGCATTCACTGCCAACTGGAACGCTGTGGATGGAGCAACCTCATATTACGTTGATGTTTCATTATATCCCACGTTCAGCATTGGTGGTGGCACTTCTACACTTTCGGAAGGGTTTGATGCCGGATCCACAGCACCTGCAGGCTGGACCTTCACAAACATCGGAGGTACCTATACCACAACCGGGAATTTCGGGTTAAAATCACCCTCGCTAAAACTTGATGCAACAGGAGATGCTGTTGAAACGACCACACTTCCATCAGCAGCCACTGAACTGGCATTCTGGTGCAAGGGTCAATCGACAAATACCGAAAGCGCACTGCTGGTTGAAGGCTACAACGGAAGTTCATGGGTTACCATCGATAATCTGAAACCATTGCCTACTACATCTAAAATCATTTCCTACAATAGTTCTTCAACACCTGCCTTACCTGCCGGAATTTTAAAATTCAGGCTCTCCTACTCTAAAAGCACAGGAAACCTGGCCCTCGACGATGTAACCATTACATCAGGAGGTACAGTTCCGGCATTTATTATTGGTTACGAAAACCTGCTGGTAAACGGAACTTCGCAGAACGTGAACTCCCTGGTAGCTTCTACATCATATTATTACAGGGTTAGGGCACGGAATGGCAACAGCCAGAGCGATAACTCCAATATAATTTCGGTAACAACTACCGATGGGGGTACTACACCCACGCTGTACGTTTCACCAGCTTCGCTTTCGGCATTCACTTACCAGCCCGGCAGCGGACCATCAACATCAAAGAGTTTCAGCCTGAGTGGAACACATCTTACAGGAGCGCCCGGAAACATTACAGTTACAGGAAGCACCAATTATGAAGTTTCTGCTGATAATATCACTTTCGGGGCAGCAACCTCAGTTGCATACACCACCGCAACACTTGCTGCTACACCAGTATATGTGAGGCTGAAAGCAGGGCTTGCCGAAGGAAATTATATAGGTGAACTGGTTTCGAATGCAGGTGGCGGTGCAGGAATAACAAATGTTATTTGCAACGGAAATGTATCGGTACAGCCAGCACCAGTTATAGCAACAGGAAATATTTCTTCGTTTGGCGATGTGGCCGTAAACTCGGTTTCTGCAGAAAAGGTATACCAGGTTTCGGGTACCGATCTTACTTCCGATATCGTTATCACCCCACCGGCCGGTTTCGAAATTTCGACAACATCCGGGTCGGGGTTTGTGGCTTACCCGAATTCCTTAAGCCTGGTACAAACCGCCGGTATCGTGCCATCAACAACTATTTATGTGCGGTTTTTACCTACCGGCCAGCAGGCTTACAGCGGAAATATTGTACACACCAGCAACGGGGCTGTGGCACAAAATGTAGCTGTAAGCGGAACCGGTATTGCTTCGGTAACCCCACTGGTAGTCATCAGCCAGGTATATGGTGGTGGCGGCAACAGCGGAGCTACCTATAAAAACGATTTCATTGAACTTTATAACCGGGGCACCAGTGCAGTTAACCTCAACGGCTGGTCAGTGCAATATTCATCAGCAACGGGCACAACATGGGCGGCAACGCCACTCACCAATTTCACCCTGGCACCCGGCCAGTATTACCTGGTTCAGCAGGCAAAAGGTTCGGGTGGCACTGTCGACCTGCCCACGCCCGATGCTATCGGGACACTGGCTATGTCGGGATCGAACGGCAAAGTAGCCCTGGTTTCAGCAACTACACCTTTATCCGGAACCTGCCCAACAGGAACATCGGTAATCGATTTTGTAGGCTATGGATCAACTGCGAGTTGTTACGAAGGCTCAGGACCTACCGCATCCACCAGCAATACAACCGGGGTTTTAAGGGCATCCAACGGTTGTACCGACAATAACGATAACAATACCGACTTTGCAACTGTGGCACCTTCGCCCAGGAACAGCGCAACATCAATCACCCCCTGCGTGATACCTTCGCCTGCGCTTACAGTAACCCCTTCGTCGCTTTCGGGACTGGTATATGT
>DGQJ01000220.1 GCA_002389705.1 Bacteroidales bacterium UBA4417 | reverse complement strand
AACTGATGGTGAAAGCGATGAGGATGTGAAATGGGGTTCAGGCGAGGATGATGATTTTAAGCCTTTTGATGCAGGCGCGCATTTTGGTGCAGGTCTGGATATCAAAGCTTTCGAAATTGGACTTACATATGATTTAGGCTTAGCTAATATTGCTGTATCTACTGACAATGGTTACAAAGAATTGAATCGTTGTTTCGCCATTTCATTGGGTTATAAATTCGGGAAGAAATAGTAAACTATCCCATTTTTTTTAAAGAAGCTGTTCTGTTAGGGCAGCTTCTTTTTTATGTATAACGCATGCGAGGATTAGACTATTTACTTTCATTGGGTTATAAATTAATTATTTAAATCAGATTTAAAATGGAAAATGTCTGAATTTGGGGTGACTTACACATGGAAATTCTCTGATTGAATAAATATTGTAATAAAATATTTAGAATTGTCATTTTGTTGTTATTATTGCATTTTAAATTCAACCTATTGCTAATAATGGGCGATATCGAAAAGGCATAGAATTTGATCATTTAATTGTTTTTATATATGAAAACCAACTTTCACTTCTTGTTGTTATTAATCCTGTTCGGGTGTAATAGTGTGGATTCCGAGATGAGCCAGATACGGTTCAACAATGATCTTTCCCTACCCATTGAGGTTATCCTTTATCCAAAACCGGAATTTTATTCTTCAACATCAGCAATGTTTGAGTCATCCACTGTTGCCAGCGGATTTGGCTTAACAAAGTTCAGTATTAATAGTAGCGAAGGTTATGCGCTTTATTCCGGAAAGAAGTTGAAGATTAGTCCTGATTCGCTGATGAGAACTGTATTCGACAGTATTACGGTTACTTATGGCACAAAGCATTTGAAATTCACTCCATACTCAGTTGAAGGATACAGTGTAAATATTTTTCGACCTAATAACAATTGGACTTATGAGGAAGAAATTTCTCATACTGGCACACAGTGGAAAAGGTTTAATGTGATTTCGGGAAATAATTATTTTACTTTTAAAGAGGAATTGATCACCCCTTAAGTTTTAAATGTCATCAAATTGAAAATGCATTTTAGTGAAACTACCGTGTAATTTCAATGCATTTGATAATAGGATGCGTTTGTATTTCGAGAAATTCTGATTTGATTTCTGCCTTAGTCAAAAGGAGTCGGTTTTGTAATAGCAATAAAAAACCCTGCAGGGGGGTGCAGGGTTTTCAGGATTCGTAAATCGTAGATTTAATTGAGTTTAGGGAAGTAGTCTCTTCACAATCTCAGCGATCATTTTATTGTCGGCTTTGCCTGCAATCTGCTTGCTGGCAAGGCCCATAACTTTTCCCATATCCTTTATGCCGGTAGCGCCGGTATCGTCAATTACCTGTTTAACCACGGCAATTACTTCTTCATCAGTCATTTGCTCGGGCAGGTATTTTTCGATAATGGCAGCCTGGAAAATTTCCGGCTCAGCCAGATCGGGACGGCCTTGTGCCTTGTAAATTTCAGCGCTTTCGCGACGTTGTTTTACCAGGCGCTGCAGCATCTTTAATTCTACACTTTCGGGTATAATGCCACCCGTAACATCCTTGCCCGTTTTTTCGAGCAGCATGGCGGCTTTAATCGATCGCAAGGCTTCAAGTTTTTCCTTGTCCTTGTTGATCATGGCCTGCTTAATATCCTCATTAATGAGTTTTTCCAGTTCCATAGGGATGTTAATTAATCAACGTTATCGTGCAGAAATGAATTGTTTTCCCGCAGCCCTGTCCGGTTATAAGCATCCGTTCCCAGCGTATAACGCGAAACATTATTTTCGTCGGACTGGGTGCCCTCGGGCAGGTCGACATTGCGGCGCATATAAGCAGGTACCCTTTCCATTTCTTCTACGTTAGAAGGGCTCAGCGTTTTATGGCTCAGGTTTTTGAGCTTGTTAATCCTGTCCAAACGCTGATCCTCTGGTTCAATCCTTGGTCTTTCAACCGGAGTATTGACATAAACAGGCGTCCGGGGTTCGGGCTTTACGGTAGGGTTAACTATCTCGAATTCGGGTTCCTGCGGTTTGAAATAAGATTTTATTTCGAGTGGTTCAGGATTCTGGATGGCTTTTTCAGGTGCTATTGCAACCGGCTCTGAAAAGCTATCATTAAAAAGTGTGTTCGGAATATTAATTGGAGCAACATCGGGTATAATCCTTACAGGCTCTTCAATCCTGGTTTGCTGAACAACAGGCTCAACTACAAGCTGCACTTCGGTAATTACTTCCTGTTTTGGCTCCTGAGGTGCGTACAGTGTATTTTTGTTTTCGCCCAACACATGGGTTGTAATTACCGGTTTGCTGAACCCGGTTGCAATGAGGGTAATAGCAATTTCGTCGTCGAGGTTTTCATCCACGCCATCGCCCCATATTACGTTGGCATCTTCACCTGTACGGTCGGTAATATACCCGGTGATATCGTTCAGTTCCTCAAGCGAAATTTCATTTTTACCGGAGGTAATATAAAGCAGAACATTCGAAGCACCTTTGATGTCTGTATCGTCGAGAAGCGGTGAGTTTAAAGCCATTTCAACGGCATTAACAGCGCGATCAGGTCCACTGGCAATACCAGCACCCATAATGGCTTTGCCGCTTCCTTTCATTACAGTTTTCACATCTTCGAAGTCGACGTTGATACGACCTGTTACCGTGATGATTTCAGCTATGCCTTTTGCAGCAATAGTCAACACGTTATCGGCTTTACTGAATGCCTGGCTGAGTTTCATATCGCCC
>DGQJ01000312.1 GCA_002389705.1 Bacteroidales bacterium UBA4417 | reverse complement strand
GAATATCGCTTTTCGAAAAAGAGTTCCTGCCATTGCCGCACCATTCCAAGGAAATGATTATTGAGGATTACCATTTTAACAGCGAGTTTTTCCTGCGCAATGGTGCCGAGTTCCTGAATGGTCATCTGGAAACCACCATCGCCGGCAAACACAACAACTTCGCGGTCGGGCTCGCCCAATTTGGCGCCAAGTGCAGCAGGCAATCCATAACCCATGGTGCCCAATCCGCCTGAGGTAATATGGCTTCGCGATTGTTTGAATTTGGAATAACGCGCCGCCGACATCTGGTGCTGGCCTACATCCGAAACTATGACAGCTTTATTTTTGGTGTATTCCGAAATCCTGCGCACCACTTCGCCCATGGTTAAGCCTGGCTTTTCGGGGAACAAATCGGAATGAATAACTTTTTTGTTTTCAACAGCATCGGCCTGCCTGAACTCTTTTACCCATTCCTTATGTTTGTTCGGGCTTACAATATGCGTAAGCAGCCTGAGTATTTTTTTGGCATCGCCCAACAGGGCAACATCGGCTTTTACATTCTTATGAATTTCGGCAGGGTCAATTTCAATATGAATAATCTTTGCCTGTTTCGCGTATGTATTTAAGGTTCCGGTTACACGGTCGTCAAAACGCATCCCGACAGCTATTAACACATCGCACTCGTTTGTTTTGATGTTCGGGCCATAATTGCCATGCATACCCAGCATGCCCACGTTAAGCGGATGGTCAGTATTTAAGGCCGATAAGCCCAAAAGGGTCCATGCAGCCGGAATACCGGTTTTATCGATAAAACTCTTGAGTTCTCTTTCGGCTTCGCCAAGCATAACGCCCTGCCCGAAGATGAGAAACGGCTTTTTGGCCGCATCGATCAGGGCTGCCGCCTCTGCCAGTTTTTCCTTGTTCACGGGGTATTCGGGCACATAACTTCTAATTTTATGACATTTGGCATATTTGTATTTTAACTTGCCAAACTGCGCATTTTTGGTAATATCGAGCAATACAGGCCCCGGCCTGCCCGATGCGGCAATATAAAACGCCTTGGCAATGGCTTCGGGGATATCTTCGGGCGTGGTGATCTGGAAATTCCATTTGGTAACGGGCATTGAAATGCCTACCACATCTGATTCCTGGAATGCATCCGTTCCCAACAAATGAGCGCCCACCTGCCCGGTAATGCATACCAGCGGGGTTGAGTCGATCTGCGCATCGGCAATACCGGTCATCAGGTTGGTGGCACCCGGCCCTGATGTGGCTATGCACACGCCTACTTTGCCGGTTACCCGCGCATAACCCTGGGCTGCATGCACGGCTCCCTGTTCGTGGCGGGTGAGTATGTGCCGCAATGCATTGCGATAATCGTATAATGCATCATAAACAGGCATGATAGCACCGCCGGGGTAACCGAAAATAACTTCTGTACCTTCTGCAATCAGCGAACGGATAACAGCTTCGCTGCCGGTAATTTCTACATCCTGCTGCTGCGACCTGCTGGTTTCTTTTTCTTTTGCCGTCATAAATATGTCTGTTGGTTGTTATTCAAAGGTTTTAAAAAGCAAATGTTGTTGCAACATCGCCGGGACCGCCGGGCTAATCTATTATTCTTACTGCGCCGGTATCAGCCGATGAAACGTGTTTTGCATAAATTTTAAGCGCTGTCGAAATGGTTCTTTGCCTGGCATGCGGTGTATAGGCAGCATTTCCTCTCCCCGATTCGTGCGATTTCCTGGATTGCATTTCCTGTTCACTGATTTGGAGGGCTATTGAACGGGCTGCGATATCGATAACAATTTTATCATTGTCCCTGATCAGCGCTATTTCCCCACCCGAAGCGGCTTCGGGCGAAATATGCCCGATAGAAAGCCCGGAGGTACCTCCGCTGAAGCGGCCATCCGTAATTAACGCGCAAGCCTTATCGAGTTTGAGGGTTTTTAAGTACGAAGTGGGGTACAGCATTTCCTGCATACCCGGCCCGCCTTTGGGGCCTTCGTAGCGGATTACCACCACATCGCCGGGGTTCACTTTGCCACTCAGTATGCCATGAACGGCTTCATCCTGCGATTCGAAAACCCTTGCCATGCCTTCGAAATGGAAGAGCGCCGGATCGACACCTGCAGTTTTCACGATGCAGCCTTTGGTGGCAATATTCCCATACAGCACTGCAAGGCCACCATCTTTGTAATACGCATTTTCTAAATTGCGGATGCATCCTGCAACACGATCGTTATCAAGTTCGAAGTAGCTGGTGTTTTGCGAACCCATTACCAGGTTTATCCTGCGTCCGGGAGCACTTTTAAATATTTCGAGGGCCTCAGCCGAACAATTTTCACTCAAAATATCATACTTAGCAATGGCTTCGCCCAGGGTTAAACCATCGGCCCTGAAAACTGAAGTATCGAGTAAATGCGCCCGGTTCAGCTCGCCCAGCAGCGACAGTATACCGCCGGCGCGGTTCACATCTTCGATATGGTAATGCGAACTTGGCGAAACCTTACACAGGCAGGGCGTTTTGCGCGAAAGCGTATCAATATCCTTCATGGTAAAATCAACACCGGCTTCGTGGGCAACAGCCAGCAGGTGCAGTACGGTATTGGTCGATCCGCCCATGGCAATATCCAGCGTCATGGCATTCATAAAGGCGTTTTTCGAAGCAATCTGGCGTGGCAGCACGTTTTCGTTACCTTCGGCATAATATTCGCGGGCCATTTCAACAATACGGGTGGCGGCTTTTTCGAAAAGTTTAAGCCTGTTGGCGTGGGTTGCAACAATGGTACCATTTCCGGGCAAGGATAAACCTAAGGCTTCGGTGAGGCAGTTCATGCTGTTGGCAGTAAACATACCGGAACAGGAGCCGCAGGTGGGGCAAGCCGATTGTTCAGCTTTGGCAAGCTCGCTGTCGCTTACATTTTCGTCGGCACCCATTACCATGGCATCCACCAGGTCGAGTTTGCGGTCGCCCATCACTCCGGCTTCCATCGGGCCGCCCGACACAAAAATCGTTGGCACATTAAGCCGCATGGCTGCCAGCAACATACCGGGAGTAATTTTATCGCAGTTGCTGATGCAGATAAGCGCATCGGCCTTGTGGGCATTCACCATATACTCAACGCTGTCGGCAATCAGGTCGCGCGAAGGCAGTGAGTACAGCATCCCGTCGTGCCCCATGGCAATGCCATCGTCAACGGCAATGGTATTGAATTCGGCGGCAAAACAACCCTGGGCTTCAATAAGACCTTTAACGTGCTGCCCGATAGAATGCAGGTGCGCATGGCCGGGAACAAACTGTGTAAATGAATTTGCAATGGCAATAAGCGGTTTGCCAAATTGCGCTTCTTTCATACCGTTGGCCCGCCATAAACTTCGGGCGCCGGCCATTTTACGGCCTTTGGTTGATGTATCGCTTCGGAGTGGTATCTGCATTGTTTATGTTACGTTTTTTCAGATTCGCCTTCACCGGTTCGGAATCTATTTTCAGACATGGCTCAGCGTTTCCACTGAAATAACAACTTTCTGCCTGAAATGATTTAACCGGCTCTATATTAACACATTATTTAAGCACTTTTATAAAATGAAAAAACCTCTCTCACTTTGGGTGAGAGAGGTTTTCTGTTTATGTTTTTATCAAACAACATTCCTAACTCACCCTGGGTGCACAGAGGAGGAGGACAATAAAGGTAAAAATGCTGATTGATTTTGCGGAAGCCATAAGCTACAGATTTAATGATGCAAAAATACGGCCTATTTCTATAGGCTCAACATTTTATACAGCGTTTCAGCGGTGTTTTACCTGTTTTTCAGTAAATTACTTACAAATAAATATTTAAAAAATGGTATTTATATATCTCATTTAAAGTATTTTAAACAATTCTAATTGAATAATCACCATTCAATGAAATATTAGGACCATTCCTGCTGGTGTGAATATTTATTCAATCGGATCGTATTCTTTTAAATTCAAAACTAATAGTAATCATAGCAAAAATTTTCTTCAAGCGAACATTGTAAAATGATCAACTGCAATTAGTCAAAAACTACGCTGCGCGATTTAGATACGATATTCAAAACAAACATAATTCTACTGTCATATTAATATATTACCATTATCCCAATAAATTGTGAAAACTCATTATCTTTCAAATACAAATTTTATGCATGCAACTCTTCGGGCATTATTATACCCTTTACCAGGAGATATCAAACTCATGTTTTGTTCCGAAAATTATTATGAGNNCATATTTAAAATAAATCTACGCTGATCAAAAAATGGAAATAAAATAAACTTAAAGCATAACGATATATACAATAATAAGCATGTATTCAAACCCTTAGTAATTACAAAGCGTGAGCTATGTTTGCTTATTAAGACTAAAACTAAATTACAAAATAAATGTAAAATAACTTGCATATCCCCCGAAATTGTTTAGTTTAGCCTTATGTTAAACAGAAATATTTTTAATATAAAAAAATGAACGGTTTACAAACCTGATTAAAATAATCTATTACACATTCAAGCTAATATTTAGTTCTCATGACATAATCTTTTTGGATTTTTTAAATCTATATACATAATCTAACAAAATCAAATACCATGGAACGCTCTCCCCCTTTAAATTTCTTAAAATAAGAGTAACTTATAAAAGATTGAATTATTTAAATTTAAACTTAAACACAATGAAATTATTAATGATCATAATTTTATTTTTCCCATTCATTGCCTTCTCGCAGGTTGATAGTCTCAGATGGGATTTCCCGGTAAAACCAGGAAGCAAGGAATGGTTAAACATAGCAGATTTTGAAAAAAGACTTGTTTTACTCGATATTCCGGAAAGCATTTTACGGAAGATCAGTACTCAAGAGCTTGTAAAAAGTTGTTTGTCTTATCCCGGATTTAGTCTGATTTACACCAGAAATGATTTGCAGTCGGGCTATAATTATATCCGATCAATGTTTAACGGTTTTCGGGAACTGGAAACCAGACCAGACGCGGGGAATGNNCTGGAAATAGGCGAATTTATGTCAAAATTTGCTTTTGTTGAAATAATGATTGCACAGCCCGAGATCCTTATCAAATTAAATCAGGGCGATTCACATGAACTGCTGTCTTTATGTAGCCAAAAGTATAAAGTAAAAAAACAACTACAAATATTTTATGGTGGTATCGGGCTGAAAACAACAGCTTCGATTGTTGCCAGGCAGCAAGCCAAAAAATTGGCAAATGTTAAGATGAAATATGGCGATCAGAAAGTTAATGAATTCATAAATAGCCTTTCATTAGACAACATTGATCTAATGGATGATATTATTTTCGAGAATGAAAAAATTCTTTCAGATGGAATATAGAAAAACGGCTTTGTTGTTAGTGATTTGTTTCTCTTTTATACTGGGCTGCAAGAAAGACAAATGTGAGGATACGATTAATGAGGCCTACGTTTATCCTTTAGAAGCGGCAAAAGGCAAGCCTTCTGAGGAGCGGATTCAAATGTTCAAGATCCCTGATCAAATTCTTCATTGCCTTTCAACTGAAGCGCTTGTAAAATCGTGCTTTGATTACCCGGAATTTTATTTAGTTTGGACAAATAACAACTTACAGAAAGGGTTTGACCAACTCAATACCAATTGTAACGGTTTTGATGAATTATGGGAAAGAGGTGATAAATTCCATGCTTTATATTCGCTGTACCAGCAAAAGAACGTGGATCGAGGTNNAATTGGGATTCCTATACCGATTTGGAAAATGGGCTGTATTTGGCGGATATAGTAAATGTGGAGCTTGTTATTTCGCAGTTTAAAATTCTGAATGAATTATCTGTTGCAGAGAAGATAAAACTTTTTGAATTAGTGCTTGAGAACCAGAAG
>DGQJ01000258.1:823-2991 GCA_002389705.1 Bacteroidales bacterium UBA4417 | reverse complement strand
TAAGCGCTTCTGCCGTGGGAATGGTGGTAACGCCTTCGGGCCGTTTGCCCAACAGGTTTATGATGGCTTCTTTACGCCATTCGTTAAATTTTTCGGCTTCCCTGAACAGCGATTTGGCCACTGCCAGCCGCTCCGGGTCTGTCATTACGCAGATTGTGAGCCGCTGCGCCGCATGAAAACTCTTCCAGCCTTCGTCAATTTTATTCTGTTGCAGGTATCTTTCGGCGTCCCTCAGCAGTTCTTTTGCCTGTATGGCCCATTGCTGACCCGAGGCGTTCAGATCCATCACCCGCTTTTCGAGCTGTGGTTTGTAACACGACAACTCCCCTGCCAGTCGCGAATACCGCGGGCTGTACTCAAGGGTCGTGAACCTTGTGCGTAATATTTTTAATCTCGACCACATAGTTTATGATTTTATATGATGAATAACCAGGGAACAGCAGCCACAAGAGCCATGAGAAACATTTGCAGCAGCTTACGGGCGCGGGAAGGCAACTTTAAGGTATGAGAAAACCTGTGTATAACAATTCAAAATCAGGCTGGTTTGCCGGTATAAATCATTGTCATCAGGAATCCTGTTTCAGGTTCTGCTTTAACGGATATTAAAGTTACGAAAAATAAGCGTATTAAGTCAATAATTGCGAAACCGGGGTCTGTGTTTAGGACTGACTTACATGCCGGAAACGGTTGCTTTTCGGCAACCAGGAGTTTCGGTGCGGCTGGCCAGGTTGGTTTCCGGAATATGGAATTTATAATTGTGGCTCATTTAACAAAAGTAACTAATTTCTACCACCATGCGATAGGATTAACTCTGGATAACACTTACTTGTTTTTTATGGAAGGCTGAGGACATCAGGTACTTTTAGTTCCTCCCGTTTTTTAAAAAACTCCTCTTTGTTCAAAGGACCGTATATGCTGTCATTTGTCTTATTGATAATCCAGAATTGTCTAATCGAACTCTTCTCAAATATTTTTTCTTGTTTTCTAATATCCATAAAAGGGTCATTATAAGAATCTTTTAAAATAGAGTCTCTTGGCTTTTGCTCAGCAATAATAAATTTAGAATCAAAATCATATTTCAATACGTGCCCTGTAATAGCATATGTGTTTTCATACGGACCAAATATTGCACAGTCATTACTTATTACTGGATCATAATCAAATCTATAACCATTGCCTAAATCAACGCGTTTATTTTCACCACACGATTGCACCAAAACAAGCAATGCCGCAACAACCCAGAACTTAATACACTTCATCTTATTAAGGTTTTAAAGTAACTGTTCCATGAAAATTGATTGTAAAGGTTCCTCCCCAAAAAAGTGAATAACTAGGACATGCTGGTATATTATCAACAACAGGACCATGCAATAATCCAGCAGCAAAAGTTGCCCAGTTTCTGGATGTATTACCATCGTCCCATCGGATGTCAAAATCATATTTATCAGGACTAAGTGAAAACGTATTATTCCCTAAATAATTAAACTTAACACTTCCAAGTGCCAAGCCTGTTTGGTTTTTCATGTAATTAAACAGATTTATATAACCAGAACCCTGCTTCACGATATTTTGGATTTCAGATGTTCTCATAGAGATACCGCTCATATCTAAAGCAGACGTATTAACATCGAAAGGTTTACCTCCACCAAATTGGTAATGCATGTATGTGGCTACAAAAATATTGGAACCAGAATAGCCCCTATGTCCTTGGGCATCAATCGAAATCCATTTATTTGCCACTCCGCCAGTTGCTGGCTGTATTGTATATGTCACATTATCAATAGTGATTGAACCAGGGCCTGAATATTTTTGGGTATAAGCTACTTGTGCATAGTATCCACCAGCCTGGCGCACACTTTCAATAGAAAGTAAACCTTGCCTCCATTTATTCGCAGCTGAGGGGTTGCTTGTTAAACTTCTGGCTACAGAGGTTGCACCATTGCCATACATTCTGTTAAATGCACCTGATTCCATCAACATATAGTTTGTGTACTCATCGTGGATCCAATTAGTCCAACTTCCACCGCCACCACCATTGTCAGCAGTATATGCACTGGTATATATGTACGAATTCACATCATTGATTCGGTCAGCCCAAGCATTCGATATATTAAACGTAGCATTATCACCACTTGCTGAGGCAAACCACCCACTCGGGTCCGTATACC
>DGQJ01000258.1:0-800 GCA_002389705.1 Bacteroidales bacterium UBA4417 | reverse complement strand
CCATTCATATTTATCAGCCCGAAGCCATCAAGGTGTTCGTGGCCGGTATAGCCACGGGATATCAGGCGCGGGGCCGGTACATTGTAATCGGCCCAGTTGGCGGAGTTACGGCGGCGGCCCCAGGCATCGTAGCTGAAGCGCTCGCTTACCGTGCCGTTTTGTTTTACCAGGGCTACAATGGAGCCTTGGCGATAATTCGCTGTCTGAATCAGGATTTTCAGGATTTCAGAATTCACAGGATATGTTGCAAGCCTTTTCATACTATAAGCTCAAAATTATGGAAATTCATTCATACATTCTGCAAATCCTGATTCTGCTGTTTTTAGTATCCTGAGTCGGAGACTCAGGATAGCAATTGTTTGTTTTTTAGGAACACTACCGACAGCAAGGGTCATATCATACAATCGATTTTACTCAAACGATAATTTGAACCAATACTTTTTATTATCATGAAATAGATACAGCGTATCAGAATTTTTATTCTTGACAATGGAATCTCCGATACAAATGATTTCTTGCGGATATTTAAGGCTGTATATTTTGTTATCAATCACATTTAAGAATAATTTATCTGATTTTAATGTGACAAATATTGCGCCCTTTTCAATATAGACATCTTCTATCTTGTTTTCAAAATGAGTATCAAGAGATACACTTGAGAATTCGACATGTAGTTTTTCAATCCTTTTATGCTCGAAATATGTCCCGACTATAGCGCAAATAAAGCCAATAGTCATTATTGTTATGGTGTATTTCTTTTTTATCATAATTCTTAAGGATTACCAAATTTTAGTATAAGT
>DGQJ01000364.1:12446-21476 GCA_002389705.1 Bacteroidales bacterium UBA4417 | reverse complement strand
AGGCAAATATATTACATCTTATCCACAATACTATTGTAAATCGGTAAAATCGGGAGCCAGGCGGTTAAGATGCCCGGGATCATCGGTGTTTTTATAAGCAACCTGTTTTTAAACGAGTTTTGTACGAAAATTATTGTTCTTTTAAATGTCGTGATATTTTGAAAAGTGATTCTAATTCCGGTTGTAAAAAGCCGGGATAACCTTTATTTCTCAAACAGTTGTAATTTTTGCTCGTTTATCTCAGACAGAGGATGTCATCTTTTAAAAAACTTTGCAAATAATTTACCTCCGAATGTTATTACCAGCAAAAATGCGATGAGAACTGCAACTAATGAGAAATTCATGGTGTTACGAGAATTTTGCTTAGTGAATTTGAGTTGTTTTTTAGGTTTGTATTACAGCAATCAGCGTATTATCGGAGCAACCGTTTAAATAAGCTAATTGTTACTGTTGAACGATAAGTATTTGTTCACGATTAACCTGAACTGGTTCACGTCAAAAGGTTTTGTTATCATCTCGTTGCATCCGCATTCGAGTATGCGTTGCTTTTCCTTTTCACTGGCGTAGGCTGTTTGGGCAACAATCGGAATTTCCGGGTAAAATCCACGGAGCATCTGGGTGGCTTCAAAACCATCCATAACCGGCATTTTCATATCCATAAGTACCAGGTCAATTTTTTCGACTGTATGACAGGCTTGCAGTACTTCCCACCCGTTTTTGGCCCAAATGAGTTTGGTATTCATGCCTTTAAACATTTCACTGATCAGCATGTAGTTGAATTTTTCGTCTTCGGCAATCAGGATGGTTTTTTGTTGATCGGGCGCAAGCATTTCGACCTCTGTTTTTTGCTCCTGTGCTTCCAAGGCTGTATTTACAGGCACATATGGAATGGTAAAAAAGAAGGTTGAGCCCTTTCCTGGTTCAGCGTCAACCCATATTTTACCGCCCAGTAATTCAACGTATGCTTTCGAAATCGATAAACCCAGCCCTGTTCCTCCAAATTCGCGGGCAATATTGCCATCGGCCTGCCTGAAGCGTTCAAAAATGGCCTGGTGCATACTTTTATCTATTCCAATGCCTGTGTCCTGCACTCGAAACTCGAGGTAATTGTTTTTAACCTCAACGTCCAGGCTTACTTTACCTTTCCGGGTGAACTTGCAGGCATTGTTCAGCAGGTTGGTCATGATTTGCAGCAGTTTTGTTTCGTCGGTAGTAATTATTGCCGCGTCATCGGGTAATGAACTGTTAATCCGGAGATCAATATCCGAGTTAATTATTTTCCCCTGGAACTGTTTGTTTAGTGCTGTGAGCAGCGCATTAATATTGGTTTCCTTATGAACGATTATTTCCTGCCCGGCTTCCAGGGTGGATATGT
Source organism: Bacteroidales bacterium UBA4417 (assembly GCA_002389705.1). Taxonomy (GTDB): domain Bacteria; phylum Bacteroidota; class Bacteroidia; order Bacteroidales; family UBA4417; genus UBA4417. Next base: position 20,101 of record DGQJ01000364.1, on the reverse strand, counting down.
TGATGATATCCTCAATGATAGATAGCAATTGGTGGGTGGCATTGCAGATTATTTCGGTGTATTCCTGCATTTCACCAGCTTTAAGGTCGGGGTCGTTTAAAAATCCGGAAAAGCCTATAATGGCATTCATGGGAGTGCGTATCTCGTGTGAGATATTGTGCAGAAAAGCAGTTTTGAGGCGATCATTTTCTTCGGCTTTCAGCAGGGCGGCTTCCAGGTGCTGTACATTTTTTTTTCGTTGTATGGAAATGCTGATCTGGTTCGAAATAAATTCGAGCATATCCAGATCTTTCGGGGTATAGGCATTTACATCATGGTAATTCTGTATTACAAATGCACCACCTGCAGTTCCATCAACAAGCAGCGGAACACCCATCCAAACCTGTGGCAGGCTGCCTATAATATCAATTTCGCCATCCTGGTTCATGCCTAGGATTTCGTCCCGGGTGAAAAGCCTGGATTTGTTTTCGTGGATTACAATTCCGGTCAACGATTTTTCAGCAGGCCAGGTTTCGAAAAAATCCATCTCGTCGCTGGCACTTGATGCCGAAAGCAAGCCGGTTTCGGCATTGTAAAAAGCTACATAAAAATTAGTTGTATCAATCAGAGTGCCGAGCTCGTGCCTTATAATCCCGATGAGTTCATCAACATCAATGGCTGTTTGGGCTGCATTGGATATTGCATAAAGCACCTGTGTTATTTTTTCGGAACGGGTACGCTCCGCAATTTCTTCGAGTAATTTTTTGTTGGTATTTTCGAGAGATATTCTTGCTTCCACTGCATCCTCCATCATGCTGAGCGTGGCAATACGGGTTATATAAAGTTCTTCGTCCCAGGGGCGTCCTTCGAATGATGGAATATTCAGTTCCTTGTAAAAGTGTTCTGACTGCATGGTTCTGATCCTGGCTGAAACTTTCTTTTTGTTTCCTTTTAGTGGTGGCATAGCATTATAATTGTCATACAAGTTAAAGGTGCTTGCTTGCTTCGATACATTTTGCTTTTTAGTATATTTTTGATTCTTATGCAGTTGTTCGAAATTCGTGCTATGGGACATGCTGTTTCTCATAACATAAAAATAGGGTAACTTGTTTTGGGTGAAGCAATTTTTAATTTGCGTTTCTCAGATGATTCAATGGCTGAACGTCTTGCTCCAGGCATATGGTTCAAGGTTTTCAACGGATATTCAGTGTTTCAGATATTCAATTAATTTTGATTCATTAGGTAGATTCTCAGCTTTTAATGTTTCCTGGTGTTTTAATAACTCTCTTTTTACCAGGACTGAAAAAGATTAGTACAAAAATAGCCGGACAATATATATCCGGCTATAGAGGATGGTGCTCTTTTTATGTAATTATTTTCCTTTAAATAGTGTAGTTGAAAGGCCTACAAGGAAACGGAATGGTAATGGTCGCAATTTTTTCTGACGAAATTCGGGGCTTTTAGAAGGTCGGATATAGTCAGTGTAGATTTCAGGCTTAAGTATTGAATCAACAGGTCAGTGTACACCCAGACCATTTTGGCTGAGAGCATGCAACCGTTTCCGATCGGGCGTTTCCCGGTTAAGGTTTAAATTGCAGAATCTTGCCGGAGTCTAATGCCGGATATTTTATTCTACAAGTCCGTGTTCAATGCCATAATGTATGAGGTCGGAGTTTGTTTTAAGCCCCATTTTCTGCAAAATGCGCATCCGGTAAGTACTCACGGTGCTTTCACTCAAGGAGAGCGATGCTGCAATTTCAACAACGGGTTTCCCGATAGCCAACATACATAGGACCTCGAATTCACGATCCGACAGCAGTTCGTGCGGAACTTTTTCGGATGGGTTCTGAAGTTCCTCGGCAATAATGTCGGCCAATGCCGGTGTAATGTATTTACGGCCTGAATATATGGTGCGTATGGCATTCACAATTTCTTCGGGAGCCATTTCCTTGGTGAGGTAACCCGATGCACCTGCTTTAATGGAGCGCATGGCAAAACGCTCTTCGGGGTACATGCTCAACATCAGTATTTTCACCATGGGCTGTACCTGTTTCAGGTCTTTAATCAGGTCGAGGCCGCTTTTGCCGGGCATCGAAATATCAAGAACCACTACATCTATATCCGAATCGAGCATTACCCGTATCACTTCATTTCCATCCTTAGCCATGCCGGCTACTTTCATGTCCTTTTCAGCTGCAATAATGCGGTTAAGCCCTTCGCGGACTATGGCATGATCATCAACAATGAGTATATTGATCATAGTTGCTTTTTTTTTAGTTTAAATCTCAGTTTTACTTATCGTTGTATTTTAATTGCACCGGTTAACTGAATGCTGTTAAAGTTTTTAGTGCGTTTCGTCGCCCAGTTTCAAGGCGAGAAAACTGAACTTTTATTTTACCTTATTAACCAGTGGTACTTCAATACTTATAGTTGTGCCATTGCCTTCAACTCCTTTTATATTCATATGCCCACCCATCAGGCTTGCCCTTTCCCTGATTCCGATCAGGCCGAATGAATTTTTGTTGGCCATATCCGATTCCTTTATCCCGATGCCATCGTCTTTAACCCTCAGTGTAACAAGTGTTTGTTCTTTCTTTAGAAATACAATAACCTTGGTAGCTCCTGCATGTTTTGCTATATTGGCCAATATCTCCTGAAAGATACGGAAAAGTTGAGTTGTTTGATTTTTATCGAGGCTAAATTTTCGGGGGAAAACCGTAAATTGTATCGAAATACCGGTTCTTTTCTCGAATTCGCCTGCGTACCATTGCAGCGCTTCCGAAAGTCCAACTTCATCGAGTATTTCGGGGCGCAAGTCTGTAATAATTTTGCGTACCATACGGATGGTGCCGTCAATAATATTGGTCATTGAGACTATAAGCTCCTGTATTTGTGCGGATTCTTTGCCTGAGTCGTTTTCGGGTAACGTGCGTTTAATGTGCATAAGCCCCATCTTAACGCCGGTGAGTGCCGAACCCAGTTCGTCGTGTATTTCGCGCGAGAGCGCTGTGCGTTCTTCTTCGCGCACGGTTACAATTCGCGATGTAAGTGCCCTGAGCTGCTCATTGGCTTCTTCCAGCTTTATTTCCGATTTCGTACGTTCGCCAATTTCAGTAAGCAGTTTGGCATTGGTAACCTCTAACTCATTCATCACCTCCATATTGTCGGCCATCATGCTCAGCGTTGCGATGCGGGCTTTCGACAATTCTTCGTTGGCTTTTGCCAGGTTTTCGGTACGTTCAGCTACACGCTTTTCGAGGGTGTTATGGGCTTCGCGCAATTGATCTTCTATAGCTTTGTATTCCGAAATATCAGTGGCAATTATCCCGATTTCGCCTTCGCTTCCTTTGCCTGAGAGGTGGCTGAAAGAAAGGCTTAATGGTATGGGCGGGCAATTTTTGGAGGGTTGGAAAAGCGCGTGAATTATACCCGGTTCCAGTTGTTGTTTACGCAGGAGGATTTCAAAATTATGTTTCTGGGCCGGCATGACAAAATCCTGGGGTCTAGCCCCGATTATTTTTTCGACCGGTAAATTCATGAGACCTCCAAAATGGCTGTTGCAATACACAATTTTGCCATTGGGTGCGAGTATCAGCGCTCCTTCTTTCATTTTTTCCAGGAAAGTTTGGGCCGAAGTTTCGCTCAGAGAGGTGGAAATAATGTTGTTAATATTTACACCAGGCCCCGAAAGTGTGTCCTGATGAATATTCCTGATGGCATTGAGCGCTGCCTGCGAAACAGCAAGTTGCAAACGCAGTTCTCCATTTTCGAGCTGAAGCTGTTCAATGGTTTGTGCATTTGTTTCCTTGTTCATGAAAATTTATTGTTTTTACTCGTACAAAAATATAAGTTGTAAAATAAATACACTATAGATGTTCATTGCATTCAACTGTAGCTGATTTAATACTAGTGATGTAGCAATTAGCACTACAGTGGCTGGGTTTGTAAAATTGGCTTTCCGGGTTTTGCAGCAGATGTGAAAGAACGGGGCTTTTAAATTATGTTTAAATTTCAGGTTGAAATGGTGCTCAGTTGCCCGGATGATATCCGCAGTTTCATATAATGGTCAGTCTGATTCCGAATCGGTTTTCAGATTGGTTTTTTTCAATGGGATGGAAGGATTTTTATCATCATACATCTGGCTTACATCCTGTTTCAGGAAATCGAGGTTGTAGGGTTCGGCCAACCCGAGTTGTTTGGAAAGCCGGTTGCAATGCTGTTTGAGTTCTATCATACGCATTTCTCGGCCAATGGCCAGTCGGTTGAACCTGGTGAGCTCATCGTTCGAAAGTGCCAGTTCCTTAACTTTTTGCCTTATTTCTTCTTCGGTCTGGCGTTGCTTCGTGATGTCGTGACCTATGCCAACCAGCCCGATGATATGGCCCGCTTCGTCCTTTAACGGTATTTTAGAAGCTACCTGCCAACGTTTGTTGCCGTTTTCATCAATATAATACCCTTCATTATTCAGGAGAGGCTGTCCTGATGAAATTACAGTCATATCGTCATTATACCATGCTTGTCCCGTTTCACCCGGGAATAACTCGAGGTCGGTTTTACCAATAGCCTCGGCTTCGGTGGCTAACTGCATGATGATAAGGTCGGCCGGATTGGCTATGGTTTTACGAGCCTGTGCGTCTTTAACAAAAATACTGTCAGGGATATGATCAATCAGCGTACGAAGCATCATCCGCTCCTGCCTGAGTACTTCCTCAGCTTTAACCCGGTGCGTGATATCTGCAAAAATGGTGGCAAACCCATCCTTATCCCAGGGAGATACGGATATGGAGAAATGCTTGTTCATGGGTTCGTAAAAGCTCTCAAACGCATAAGGAATTCCTGTTTTTACTACCGAGGAATATACTGTCAGGTAGGGAGCCGGACTGTGGTCGTACACCTCTGATGCCAGTTTGCCAACAACATCTTCCTGCTTAATTCCCAGTATGTTTTCATATTGCTGGTTTACCCCGATAATCTGGTAGTCAATTGCTTTGCCATGGTGATCGAAAACCAGTTTCTGAAGGCAGACCCCTTCGGCCATATTGGAATAAAGGTTCCTGAATCGTTCCTCGCTTTCGCGCAGGGCCAGTTCAGCTTTTTTCTGTTCAGTAATATCAGTATCTACACCGCGGTACCCGAGTAGGTTACCTTCAGCATCCAACACTGGCATACCAGTAGTGGAGAGTATTACAATATGTCCATCCCTATGTATATTGGCATTTTCGAAGCGTTTAAAGCCTGATTTGTCAGCGAAAGCCTTGAATGCATCCTTTTTCAGTTGTTCTGCCAGTTCGGGTACAAAGAAGTCGTAAAAATGTTTTTTGCCAACAATTTCGTTCGACGAATAACCCAAAATGCCTTCACTGATTTTATTCACATAGGTGTATAGCCCGTTACTATCTATTTCCCAGATAAACTCGCCGGCTGCTTCGGCAATTTGCTTAAACCGTTCTTCGCTGATCCGGAGGGCAGCTTCGGCTTCCTGCCGCATTCGTATGGTTTGTTGCTTTTCGAGTGCTGCCTTTACGGCCGGTACCAGCCTGATCAGGTTTTGTTTTAAAACATAATCGTCAGCCCCGGCTTTCATACATTCCACGGCTACTTCTTCGTTTACCGAACCAGTAACCAGTATAAAAGGTGTTAATGGTGCCATTTCCTTGCGGATAAGCAGCGCTCTCATGCCATCAAACCGTGGCATCGAATAGTCGCAAAGAATAAGTTCGGGTTCAAAATCGGACATAGCCGAAAGAAATTCTTCTTTCGAATCAACCACCTTATCTGTAAAATGAAAACCTCCTTTATTCAGGAGTCTTTTAACAATTTCAACATCACTGGTATTATCTTCAACGATAAGTATGCGTAAAGGTTTTTCCATATCCTTCTATCTTGATGGTGGAGGTTCATTAATTACCAGCCAGTACATACCCAGGCAACGGATAGCTTCCGAAAACTGGTTGAAATCAACTGGTTTGCGGATATAACTGTTTACACCCAGGTCGTAACTTTTCAATATGTCCTGTTCTTCTTTTGATGATGTGAGAATTACAACCAACTGCCGGTGTGTGCGTGGGTCCTGCCGTATTCGTCTCAACACTTCAATGCCGTCAATAATCGGGAGGTTGATATCCAGTAGTACCAATGCAGGGAGTTGGTGAACTTTGCGTCCATGGTACTCGCCTTCACCAAACATGTAGTTAAGCGCTTCCTGCCCATCTTCGGCAACCACAACTTCATTTGTAATGTTTTCTTTTAACAATGCTCTTTTTGTCAACTCAACATCACTGGCATTGTCCTCAACCAGGAGTATTACTCTGTTTTCGGTTTTCATTTCAGGTAGTGTTTCTGCAGTAATACAGGGTTCAAATTATTGTTGCCGTAAAATTCTTTTATTTCTGAAGATTCTGACACACAACATAAACTGGTTGCTTATGCATTNNCATTCGGTTGATATGCTATTTTGCATGTATATTCAACCTATAAAAGTACTATTTTTCTTCTAATTGCCAACTTTGGCAAGGAGCTTCTGTTGTTTTTTTTTGGGTGGATGAATTTTGTGCTCAGTTACATTGAATTAGTAACCAGAAAGTAAAAATGTAATAAAAGTGTAAAATGTTTTAACATGTTTAATACCCGGCTGATGAAAATTTTGAGCGCATTATGTAGGCAGTTTCTTTCCGGGAGGCTAATATAAAGCTCTATATCTGAAAACGCCTGATCTGAAATGGCTGTCAATATTTTCAGGTAAATTATACTTTCATCCAGGCTTCAAGTGTTTTGTGCCGGTGGAATTTAATGCAGTAAGTTTTGTAATCTGGTTGGAGTATATTGGTTAAAACACTGCAAAATAGATTTGTAGGTTTTGTTTGATCTAAGCCTTATGAAATAATATTTGCCAGTCCATTAAATTTTGTAAGCAAATTCAACCTCCGAAAAAGAAGAAATGATTATAAGGATTTTTAGTTGTTTGATAAACGAATATCGGGCAAAGCCTGAAGCTTTTAGAAATACTTTTTTATCACAGAAAATATGATCGATTCATTGGGTTCCAGCTCAATTTTTTAATTCTGCCGGTAAGTATAAAGTGATTCCTTTTTCTTATATTAGCTGTCCTGTTGCTGGTTAATCGCATTTTTGAGCTAATCTGCATTCTGATTGATATGTTGCAGATTATGATGAAAAGATGTCGCGATGTAAATGTAAACAGATCATTCGGGCATCCTTGTGTATTTGAAATAATGCGTTTGCTCTTTTGCTGACCTGTCTTAGAAAATAAATTTTATCATGAAAACCCCACAAAACAGTAGTACTGAATGTTCACTACAGCCCGAAAATTCTGCAATGGATTACAGCCACATCAATGAATCGGTTTTCAGGATGTTATTTGAAGATAGTCCGCTGGGAATGATAATGATGGATTCAGAGAACAGGTTTATAAGTGTAAATAAGGCATTTTGCAATATGCTGGGTTACACTTTGCAGGAATTTGGCCAGCTCACCTATTCGGAAATTTCTCATCCCGATGGTTTTTTGGCCGAAGCTGAAGATATCAGAAAACTAAAGAAGGGTGAGATCCCATTATATAAAAAAGAAAAGCGATATATCCGTAAGGATAAAAAGGAGTTTTGGGGTTCGCTTACTGCAAGTGCAAATTTTAATGAAAAAGGGGAACTTATCTGCCT